>CAXSER010000312.1:0-3759 GCA_964236315.1 uncultured Acetobacteraceae bacterium
CCGGGGGCGCTGCTGGTGCGGCCGGAGCATCCGATCAGCGCGCAGACCTCGGCGATCCACCACATCGTCGACGAGGACGTGGCGAACGCGGGCGCGTGGCAGGACGTGGCGCCCGGCGTGCTGCAGGCGCAGCCCGGGCCCGTGCCGCTGGCGCTGGTGGCGCACCGGGCGTCGTTCGAGCAGCGCTGGTGCCGGCCGCAGCTCTCGGGCGGGGCGCGCTGGATCTGCACCTACAAGTGCGCGCTGCGGCTGTGGCCGGAGTCGCCGACGCACTCGAACCAGGGGCTGCGTTACTGGCGCAGGCCCGAGGGGCTGGACCGGGACGTGGGTCTGCCGGCGCACCGCGCGGGGCCGGACGCCTACGTCACGGCGTTCCACGTGCGCGACATGCTGGCGATGGCCGACGTCGCGCAGCTGCTGGCCTGGTCGGACGAGCCGGCGCTGCTGGTCAAGGTGCCGTTCGGGCCGTGGCGGGGGCGGCGCTGGGGGGAGCTGGGCGAGGACGCGCTGGAGCAGATCCTGGCGGGGGGCTCGGGGAGCAACGTGGACATGGCGTTCACGGCGCGCACCGAGCGGGCGCGGCGCGACGGGGCCGTGGCGGAGGCGCCGGTGCAGAGCGCGCTGGGGTTGTGAAGGAAGGTCGAGGCTCTGCCTCGAGCTCCGCCAGGGCGAGCCGCCCTGGACCGGCCTCTCTTGAGGAGGCCGGTTCAGGGGCGGCTCGCCCCTGGCGGGTCCGGGCGTGGCTGCCCGAAGGTTCCGACGACCCTCTTGGGTCGCTGGAAGGGGCAGCGGAGGGAGAGCCCGGGCCTGCTTTCTTCCGCCCGGGGTAGGCACCGGGGTCCTGCGTGTCTATCACCGGGCGAGGCGATGGGCCTTCCTTACTGCGCGAGTTCCGATCGATGACCGACACCCCTCCCGACCACCTCGCGTCCAACCCGCGCAGCCCGTTCTACGACGAGGCGGTGCTGTCGCGCAGCGTGGGGGTGCGCTTCAACGGGGTCGAGAAGACCAACGTCGACGAGTACTGCGTGAGCGAGGGCTGGGTGCGGCTGACGGTGGGGTCGAGCGTCAAGCGCGACGGCACGCCGATGACGATCAAGCTGCAGGGCACGGTGGAGCCGTACTTCCGCGGCCAGGCGGAGGCCGGCGCGGCGCAGACGGGGCCCGCGGAGGCGTAGCGGCCGCGGCGGTCCTGCCGTCGGCGGGGCCGGGGACGGCGGCGGTTGCGGCGTCCGGGGGACGCGGGACCTGGGCGGGAGGCGGATGCGGGCCACATCAGCGGGCCGGCGGCGGGTCCGGGGGTGCGGACGTCGGGCCGCGAGGCAAGCAGCGAAGAGAGAGATGTCGGACCTTCTGGTGAACACGCGGCCCGCTCCGGCGCCGGTCGACCATCCCGCGGTGACGTCGGGGCGCGTCGGCGTGCTGCTGATCAACCTCGGCACGCCGGACGCGCCGACGTACTGGCCGATGCGGCGCTACCTCAAGGAGTTCCTGTCGGACCGCAGGGTGATCGACGTGCCGCGTGCGCTGTGGTGGCCGCTGCTCAACCTGGTGATCCTGACGGTCAGGCCGTCGCGGTCGGGGGCGAAATACGCCTCGATCTGGGATCGCGAGCACGACGCCTCGCCGCTCGCGGTGATCACCCAGGCGCAGACGGCGGGGATGCGGCAGCGGCTGGAGCGCCCGTCGGGGCGGATCGTGGTCGACTATGCCATGCGCTACGGCAACCCCTCGATCGCCTCCAAGCTCGACGCGCTCAAGGCGCAGGGGTGCGAGCGCATCCTGCTGGTGCCGCTGTACCCGCAGTACGCGGCGAGCAGCACGGCGACGGTGTGCGACAAGGCCTTCGAGCACCTGATGACCATGCGCTGGCAGCCGGCGATCCGCGTGGTGCCGCAGTGGAACGAGGACCCGGTGTACATCGACGCGCTGGCGGAGTCGGTGCGCGAGGGCCTCGCCGGGCTGGATTTCGAGCCGGAGATGGTGCTCGCGTCGTTCCACGGGGTGCCGAAGCGCTACCTGATGGAGGGCGATCCCTACCACTGCTTCGCGGCCAAGACCGGGCGGCTGCTGCGCGAGCGGCTGGGGTGGGACGAGACGCGGATGCGCACGACGTTCCAGTCGAGGTTCGGGCGCGAGGAGTGGCTGCAGCCGTACACGGACAAGACGGTGGAGGCGCTCGCGAAGTCGGGGGTCAGGCGCCTGGCGATCCTGGCGCCGGGGTTCGTCGCGGACTGCCTGGAGACGCTGGAGGAGCTGGGCGAGGAGAACCGCGAGATCTTCGAGCACAACGGCGGGGAGCAGTACGCCTACATCCCGTGCCTCAACGCCACGCCGCGCGGGCTCGACGTGCTGGAGCACGTCGTGACGCGGGAGCTGGGCGGGTGGGTTTGAGAAGGCAAGGTTGAGGCTCTGCCTCATGCTCCGCCAAAGTCTCGCCTTTGGAAACCCGGGGTTTGAGGAAGGCATCCTGGATGCTGCCGACCTCTGGCGGGCCCGGGCCGTGTGGCGTGGTTGAAACCAGGGGGCGGGCGTGCGGTGATGGCGGTCGCCGGGGTGCCGGCGGGAAAGGCTGCCGGCAGCGCGGCCCGGGGGGATCACGTCATGTGGCGCATCGTGGGGCTGGCGGGGTGTCTGGCGTGCGGGCCGGTGCTGGCAGCCGCGCCGGGGCCGGCGTGCGTGGCCAGCCAGGTCGAGGGCTGCATCGCGACGATGAAGAACGTGTTCGCGACGCCCGGGCAGACCAGGGAGTACTGCGTGAAGGCGGCGCAGAAGGCCTGCGAGCCGGACGCGGACGAGAAGCGGTAGCGGCCGGCTCCGCGAGGCACGCGGGCGAAGGCAGCAAGGTCGGGCCCTGCCCGAACCCGCCAAAGGCCAGGCCTCTGGAAACCTGGACTTAAGTAGAGGGTTTCCAAAGGGCTCGGCCCTTTGGCGGGTTCGGGCAGAGCCCGACCTTGCCTGCCTCACTTCGGCGCGAGCGGCGAGTCCGAGTACTGCGCCAGGAGCTGTGCGGGGTCGGCGTAGATCGCGATGCAGCCGGCCTCGCGCAGGCCCGCCTCGGGAAAGCCGCCGCACAGCACGCCGACGCTGCGGATGCCCGCCTTGGCGGCGGCCTCGGCGTCGTAGGGGGTGTCGCCGATCACCAGGGCGTCGGCGGCGGCGAGGCCGGGGATGGTGGCGAGCGCGGCCTGGAAGATGTCGGGGTGGGGCTTGGACTTCTCTGCGTCGTCGGACGAGGTCTCGGCGTCGACCAGGTCCTCGATGTCGGCCAGCTTCTTGTAGGTGGCCAGCTCGTCGGACTTGGCGGAGGAGGCGAGGACGATCCTCGTGCCGTCGGCGCGGATGCGCTCGAACAGGGCGCGGACGTCGGGGAAGGCGGTGATGCGGCCGAGGTAGCGCTGCTTGAGGATGTCGCCGCGGCGCTTCTCCAGGGCCTCGCCCTTCTCCTCCACCTCGTCGGGGGAGAGGAACACCGGGAGCAGCTGGTCGCCGCCCTTGCCGATCTGCCCGCGCAGCTCGCCGTGCGAGATCTGGTGGCCGATCTCGGCGAAGGCGTCCTGCCAGGCGCTGGCGTGCAGGTCGACGGAGTCGACCAGGGTGCCGTCGACGTCGAAGATGATGGCCTTGGGCATGGCGGAGGCTCCTTGGAGGCTGCGGGCGGGGTGGGAGCGGCCCGTGGCCGGGCAGCGGGATCGGGGCGCCGGCTGCGGGGCGCGGCGGCGGGAGGCGCGCGGGTCGGGGCGCGCGGGTCGGGGCGGG
>CAXSER010000313.1:0-3752 GCA_964236315.1 uncultured Acetobacteraceae bacterium
ACTCCATGTGTGCCGGTCCAGGGCGGCTCGCCCTGGCGGGTCGAGGGCAGGGCCCTGGCCTTGCTTCCTTGACCCTGCTCCGCCTCCACCTGACGCAGTTCCGCAGCTACGAGCGCCTCGCGTGGCACCCGTCCGCGCGCGTGTCCGTGGTCACCGGCCCCAACGGCTCCGGCAAGACCAACCTTCTGGAGGCCGTGTCCCTGCTCGCGCCCGGGCGCGGCCTGCGTTCCGCCCGCATGGCCGAGCTTGCGCGTCATGGCGGCGACGGGCGCTGGGGGGTGGCCGCGCGTCTGGCCACGCCGGGCGGCGAGGTGGAGCTGGGCACGGGGGCGGCGCAGGACCCCGGCTCGGACCGCCGGGTGTTTCGCGTGGACGGGGCGGCGCCGCAGAACCAGGCGGAGGTGGCGCGGCACTTCGCCACCGTGTGGCTGACGCCGCAGATGGACAGGCTGTTCCAGGAAGGCGCATCCGGGCGCAGGCGGTTCCTCGACCGGCTGGTGTGGGCGCTGGAGCCGAGGCAGGCGCGAGAGGTCGCCGCCCACGACCAAGCGATGACGCAACGCAACCGGCTGCTGGCGTCGGGCGGCGACGCCGGCTGGCTGTCGGGGCTGGAGGACACGATGGCGCGCCACGCCGTGGCGGCGAGCGCCGCACGGGCAGGGCTGGTGGCACGGCTGAACGCGGTGCTGGCCTCGCCGGCGGCGCTGGGGGCATTTCCGGTGGCGGTGCTGGGACTCGTGTGCCCGATCGCGGAGCGGCTGGCGGGGGGCAGCGCGCTGGACGCGGAGGACTGGCTACGGGCGACGCTGGCGGGGCGGCGTGGCGCGGACAGGGCGGCCGGCAGCGCGGGGGTGGGGGCGCACCGGGCGGACATGACGATGGCCGACCTGGACAGCGGGCGTCCGGCGGCGCTGGCGAGCACGGGGGAGCAGAAGGCGCTGCTGATCGCGGTGGTGCTGGGGCATGCGTCGCTGATCGCGCAGGCCAGGGGGGGGGCGCCGCTGCTGCTGCTCGACGAGCCGGCGGTGCACCTCGACGCGGGGCGGCGGCGGGCGCTGTTCGACGCGCTGGCGGCGCTGCCCGGGCAGGCGCTGCTGACGGGGACCGACGCCGACGTGTTCTCGGCGCTGCACGGGGTGGCGGAAGGGCTGCGCGCCGGCGAGGGCGGCCTGGTGGCGGACCCCGCATTCCCGGCATGCGGGCCTCGCTCCGGCGACCCGGAATGACTATATAAGGCGAGCGATTCCCGCGCGTTCACGGAGCACCTTCACGGCATGTCCGATCCCGTCCAGCCTGGCCCCCTGCCCCATGCCGCGAGCGTCGGGGCCGCGCCCCACGACGCAGCGGAGCCCGACAGCTACGACGCGGCGTCGATCTCGGTGCTGCGGGGCCTGGATGCGGTGCGCAAGCGGCCGGGCATGTACATCGGCGACACCGACGACGGCTCCGGCCTGCACCACATGGCGTTCGAGATCATCGACAACGCGGTGGACGAGGCGCAGGCGGGGTATGCCACGGCGTGCTCGCTGACGCTGAACGGCGACGGCAGCGTGATGGTGCGCGACGACGGGCGCGGCATTCCCACCGACATGCATGCCGAGGAGGGCGTCTCGGCCGCCGAGGTGGTGCTGACCCGGCTGCACGCCGGCGGCAAGTTCAACCAGAACTCCTACAAGGTTTCCGGCGGCCTGCACGGTGTGGGCGCCGCGGTGGTCAACGCGCTGTCGGAGTGGATGGAGGTGCGGATCTGGCGCCAGGGCGTCGAGCACTTCATCCGCTTCGAGCACGGCGACGCGGTGGCGCCGCTGGTCGTGGTCGGGCCGAGCGCGGAGCCGCAGGGCACGCAGGTCACGTTCAAGCCGAGCGACAAGACCTTCACCCACATCGAGTTCGACTTCGCGATCCTGGAGAAGCGGTTGCGCGAGCTGGCGTTCCTTAACTCGGGCTTGGCGATCACGTTGCGCGACGAGCGGCACGCGCCGTCCCAGGAGGTCTCGTTCCATTACGAGGGCGGACTGGTCGCGTTCGCGGAGTACCTCGACCGCGCCAAGACGCCGCTGTTCACGCCGGTCATCTCCTCCGCGGTCGACGACGCGGCGTCGGGCATCCGCGTCGAGTTCGCGCTGTCCTGGAACGACAGCTTCCACGAGACGATGCTGTGCTTCACCAACAACATCCCGCAGCGCGACGGCGGCTCGCACCTTGCGGGCTTCCGCCAGGCGCTGACGCGGGTGGTGACGAAATACGCGGAGGGGATGGGCAAGAAGGAGCAGCTCGCGCTCGTCGGCGACGACATGCGCGAGGGCATGACGGCGGTGCTCTCGGTCAAGGTGCCCGACCCGAAGTTCAGCTCGCAGACCAAGGAAAAGCTGGTCAGCTCCGAGGTGCAGCCGGTGGTCCACGCCGCTGCCGCCGACACGATCGCGCACTGGTTCGAGACGCACCCCAAGGAGGCGCGCTCGATCATCCAGAAGGTCATGGACGCGGCCAGCGCGCGCGAGGCGGCGCGTCGCGCGCGCGACCTGACGCGGCGCAAGGGCGTGCTCGACGTCAGCACCCTGCCCGGCAAGCTCGCGGACTGCCAGGAGCGCGACCCCGCGAAGTGCGAGATCTTCCTCGTCGAGGGCGACAGCGCCGGCGGCTCTGCCAAGCAGGGGCGGGACCGCAAGTACCAGGCGATCCTGCCGCTGAAGGGCAAGATCCTCAACGTCGAGCGCGCGCGCTTCGACAAGATGCTGGGCTCGGCGGAGATCGGCACGCTGATCACGGCGCTCGGCACCGGCATCGGCCAGGGTCCGGTCGAGCAGGGCGGCTTCACGGTCGACAAGCTGCGCTACCACCGCATCGTCATCATGACCGACGCCGACGTGGACGGCAGCCACATCCGCACCCTGCTGCTCACCTTCTTCTTCCGCCAGATGCGCGAGCTGATCGAGCGCGGGCACCTGTACATCGCGCAGCCGCCGCTGTACCGCGCCAAGCGGGGCAACGAGGAGCGCTACCTGAAGAACGACCGGGCGCTGGAGGACTACCTGCTCGACAAGGCGCTGTCCGAGGCGCGGCTGACGTACGCCGACGGCCGCGTGCTGGAGGGCCCGGAGCTGGCCGCCGAGGTCGAGTGGCTGCGCGAGGCGGCGCAGCAGGTGCGCAGGCTTGCCGCCGACGCGGTGCCGACGCCTCTGCTGGAGCAGGCGGCGATCGCCGGCGCGCTCAGCGCGGACGGCAGCCCCGGGGCGGCGCAGGCGCTGTCGGCGCGGCTCAACGACGTGAGCCTGGTCAACGAGCGCGGCTGGATCGCGGACACCTCGGACGGGCTGACGATGCGGCGCACCGTGCGCGGGGTGGCCGAGCGCTACGGCTTCGACGCCGCCGGGCTGCGCAGCGCCGAGGCGCGCTGGCTGACCGAGCGCCACGAGGCGCTGGCCCAGCGGTTCGCGCAGCCCGCGCTGCTGCGCCTGGACGGCACGGAGAGCGCGCTGGCCGGGCCCGCAAGCGCGTTCGACCGCATCCTGGCGCAGGGCCGCAAGGGGCTCGCCATCCAGCGCTTCAAGGGCCTGGGCGAGATGAACCCGGACCAGCTGTGGAAGACCACGCTCGACCCCGCGATCCGCACCCTGCTGCAGGTCAAAGTCGGTGACGTCGAGGATGCCGGGCAGGTGTTCGCGACGCTGATGGGCGACGTGGTCGAGCCCAGGCGCGACTTCATCGTCGGCAACGCGCTCAAGGTGGCGAACCTCGACGTGTAGGCCATG
>CAXSER010000314.1:0-3747 GCA_964236315.1 uncultured Acetobacteraceae bacterium
GGGCCGGGGGCGCCGGGCGGGCCCGGGGCGCCGGCATGACCGCGCTGCGCCTCGGCCTGCTGCAGCAGCCGATCGGGCGGCCCGCCGATCTCGCGGGCTGGGCCGCGCTGCTGGACGCGCGGGTGGCGGAGGCCGCAGGCGCGGGCGCGGAGCTGCTGGTGATGCCCGAGTACGGCTGCGTCGAGCTGGCGGGCTGTGCCGCGTCCGGGGGCGAGCCGGACGTGGCGCGCGAGCTGGACCTGGTGTGCGCGGCCACGGAGCCGCTGCTCGACGCGATGCGCGCGGCGGCGCGGCGGCACGGCGTGTGGCTGCTGCCGGGCACGCTGCCGGTGCGCGACACGGGGCCGGACGGGCGCGCGCGCACCCGCAACCGCGCGCCGCTGATCGCGCCGGACGGGCGCTGCGCGTTCCAGGACAAGAGCGTGATGACGCGCTTCGAGTCCGAGGTGTGGGACGTCGAGCCGGGCGCGCCGCCGTGCGTGTTCGACACGCCCTGGGGGCGGATCGGCATCTGCATCTGCTACGACGTCGAGTTCCCGGCGCTGGCGCGCGCGCAGGTGGAGGCGGGGGCGTGGCTGATCCTGGCGCCGTCGTGCACGGACACGATGGCGGGCTTCAACCGGGTTCGGTTGTCCGCCCGGGCGCGGGCGCTGGAGAACCAGTGCTTCGTGGCGATCGCGCCCACGGTGGGGGCGGCGCCGTGGCTCGGCACGCTCGACGCCAACCGGGGGTATGCGGCGGTGTTCGGGCCGGTGGACCGGGGGTTTCCGGAGGATGGGGTGATCGCGCGCGGGGCGCTGGACGCGCCGGGGTGGGTGTACGCCACGCTGGACCCGGCGCGGCTGGAGGCGGTGCGCGCGGACGGGGGGGTGCGCAACCACCGGGACTGGCCGGGGCCGGTGCCTGCGTGCGCTGTTGCGGAGATGACGTGAGGAAGGCCAGGGGCTCTGCCCCTGGACCCCGCCAAAGGCTCGCCTTTGGAAACCCTTACTTGAGTAAAGCCGGTCCAGGGGCGCTGCCCCTGGCGGGTCCAGGGCAGAGCCCTGGCCTCGCTTTCTCGTGACCACGATCTGGCTCCTGGCCGGCGAGGCGAGCGGCGACGTGCTCGGCGCGCGGCTGATGCTGGCGCTGCGGGCGCGGCGGCCCGAGCTGGCGTTCGCGGGGGTGGGCGGGCCGCGGATGGCGGAGCTGGGGTTCGCCTCGATCTTCCCGATGCACGACCTGGCGGTGATGGGGCTCATCGAGATCCTGCCGCGGCTGCGGCTGCTGCGGCGGCGGCTGGCGGAGTGCGCGGCGGACGTGGCGCGGGTGCGGCCGGACGCGGTGGTGACGATCGACAGCCCGGGCTTCGCGCTGCACCTGCTGCGCAGGATCGCGCCGCTGGGCATCCCGCGGGCGCACTACGTGGCGCCGCAGGTCTGGGCGTGGCGCGAGCACAGGGTGCGGCGGTTCCCCGGGCTGTGGGACCGGCTGCTGTGCCTGCTGCCGTTCGAGCCGGCGTATTTCGCGGGGCACGGGCTGGAGGCGAGCTTCGTCGGGCACCCGGTGCTGCAGTCCGGGGCGGATGGGGGGGACGGCGCGCGGTTCCGGGCGCGGCACGGGGTCGCGGCGGACGCGCCGGTCGTGGTGCTGATGCCGGGCAGCCGCAGGAGCGAGGCGCCGCGGCTGCTGCCGGTGTTCGGCGACGCGCTGGCGATGCTGGCCGCGCGGGTGCCGGGGGTGGTGCCGGTGGTGCCGGTGTCGCCGATCGTGGCAGGGGTGGTGCGCACCGCCGCGGAGGGGTGGGCGGTCAAGCCGGTGATCGTGACGGAGCTGGGCGACAAGCACGACGCGTATGCGGCCGCCGGCGCCGCGCTGACCAAGTCGGGGACGTCGACGCTGGAGCTGGCGCTGGCGGGGGTGCCGATGGCGGTGACGTACCGGGTGAACCCGCTGAGTGCCGCGATGGCGCGGCGGATGATCCGCGTGCCGCACGTCGCCATGGTGAACCTGCTGGCGGGGCGGGCGGTGGTGCCGGAGCTGCTGCAGGGGGACTGCACGGCGGGGATGCTGGCGGGGACGCTGGAGCGGCTGCTGGGGGACGCGGCGGAGGCGGGGGCGCAGCGGGCGGCGTTCCGGGGGGTGGTGGCGAGCCTGCACCCGGGGGGGGAGAGCCCGTCGGAGGCGGCGGCGCGCGAGGTGCTGGGGCTGCTGGGGTAGGCAAGGCCGGGCTCTGCCCGGACCCGCCAGGGGGGCTCCCCCTGGCGGAGCTCGAGGCAGAGCCTCGACCTTGCCTACTGGAACGGCGAGAACCGCAGGCTGGTGAGCACGGTGTTCTCGTCGGTGCCGGCGTGCCCGCCTATGCCCTGGAAGATGTCGCGGCGGGTGTAGGAGTACTGCACGCCCGCCTGCACGGTGCCGAAGCCGCCGTGGTAGAACCGCCACCAGCCGCCGAGCGTGCCCTGGGTGATGCCGGAGGTGTTGGCCACGCAGGTCGCCGTGCTCAGCTCGATGCCGCAGCCTGCGTTGCCGTACAGGGCGTTGCCGTAGCCGTAGGGCTTGCCGGCGGAGGTGAAGGAGCGGCGCGCGATCTGCTCGGTGCCGATGTAGCCGTAGAGGTCGAACTCCTTGGCGGGGTGGCCCTCCAGGCCGATCAGGGCGGTGACCTCGGGCAGCGGCTCGGGGGCGCCGGTGGCCGAGAGCGTGGCGTCGGGGAGCTGGCCGGAGGCGTAGCGGCCGATGCCGTAGCCGGCCAGGCCGCTCGCGCGGAAGTCCAGCGCCTTGGGGATCAGCGGCACGATCAGGCCGAGGCCGCCGCCGCCGGCGAGCGTCACGTCGTTGTGGCCGCTGCCGACGACGCTGACGCGGCTCTGCAGGAGGCGGGCGATGCCGTAGGCCTCGTAGTGGCCCCAGCCGGGGTCGAAGGCGGCCTTGACGATCACGTCGGGCGCCACGTCGGCGCTGTAGGTGGTGCCGGAGAAGAAGCCGGAGCCGCCGGGGTTGGAGGAGTTGGTGGTGGCGCCGCCCGCGGTGCCGGCGCCGTTCGGGCCGACGTAGTAGTTGGCCTGCGGGTTCTCCAGGGAGGCGGCGAGCCAGAGGCGGTGGTCGTCGAGGTCCTTGGCCACGCGCAGCTGCGGCTGTCGGGTCCAGTTGAAGCCGGGGACGTACTGGGCGTCGATGGTGAGCGGGATGTCCTCCTGGCGCGGGGTGATGCCGGCCTTGTCCAGCGTCACCAGGCTCCACGCCTGGCCGGCGAGCACGTGCCAGCCCGACGCCTTGTCGTCGAAGGTGGCGTAGTACTGGCGCAGGCGCGGCACGTAGCTGTCGCTCTCCAGCGAGTTCGACGTCGGCGCGGAGCCCTGGAAGTCGGCCTCCAGGTAGCCGGCCAGGTGGATGGCGGGGGTGGGGTCGTCCTGGACCAGCAGGGAGACGCGGCTCTGTCGGGCGGTGAAGCGGAACTCGCTCTCGTGGGCGGCCTGGGACTGGCGCAGGGGGAGGCCGGTGTTGAAGTTGGACGCGATGTCGGCGGTCTCGTTGCGGCTGCGCAGCACGTCCTCCAGCGCCACGAAGCCGCCGAGCGTGACCGTGGCGGCGCCGATGCGGAACGTGCCCGGCGGCCCGCCGGTGGCGCCGGCCTGCTGCTGCCCGACCGAGCCGGGGGCGTTGAGGCTGACGCCGTTGCCCGCGGTGGGACCCGCCTCGCCGCCGCCGCCCTGGCCCGCCGCCATCCGCACCGGCTGCGCGGCCTGGCCGCCGCCGGCCTGGCTT
>CAXSER010000315.1:0-3741 GCA_964236315.1 uncultured Acetobacteraceae bacterium
GCGCCGCCGCATCGCGGCCGCGGCGGCGCTGCTGCTGGCGGCGCTGCCCGGCGCCGCACGCGCGCTCACCGTCGAGGGCGTGAGCGTCCCCGACACCTACGTGGTCGACGGCACGCCGCTGCACCTCAATGGCGCCGGCGTGCGGACGCTGACGATCTTCGAGGTGAAGGTCTACGTGGCGGCGCTCTACCTGCCGCAGCCGCTGCATGACGCGCACGCGATCGAGGCGGCGTCGGGACCGAAGGTGCTGACCCTGCATTTCCTGCACGAGGGCAGCAAGGCGCAGATCGAGCACCAGTACCGCGAGGGCGAGAAGGAGAACTGCGGCGGCGGCGGCTGTGCCGTGGCGGACGGGCCCGATTTCGACCGGCTGGTGGCGCTGGCGCCCGCGGTGAAGGTCGGCGACACCACGACCTACATCTTCACGCAGAAGGGGGTCACGGTGATGGCCAACGACCGCGTGCTGGCCACCTTCGCCAACCCCGACCTGGGCTTCCGCCTGCTGAACGGCTTCCTCGGGGCGACCCCGCCGTCGAAGAGGCTGCGCGCCGAGCTTCTGGGCACACCGGGCTAGGCTCGCCCGGAGCTTGGGCGCGGCGCGACACAGGAAGCAAGGTCGGGCTCTGCCCGAACCCGCCAAAGGGCCGAGCCCTTTGGAAACCCTCGACTCAAGGAGTGGATTTCAAAGGCGAGCCTTTGGCGGAGTCCAGAGGCAGAGCCTCTAGTCTTCCTTGCTTCCCACGCCACCGGACATGAAAACGGCGCCGGAGCTTCCCCCGGCGCCGCGTCCAGACCCGCGAGAGCCTCAGGCGGCCGGCTGGGCCGCCTGGCGCCTGACCTGGCAGGCGGCGATGCGGCGCTTGAGCACCTGCGCCTCGGCCGGCAGGTCGCGGTTCGGCGTGGTCAGCAGGAACGCGTCGAGGCCGCCGTTGTGCTCGATGGTGCGCAGCGCGCCGGTGCAGATGCGCATGCGCACGCTGGTGCCGAGGATGTCGGACAGCAGCGACACCTGCTGCAGGTTGGGCAGGTAGCGGCGACGCGACTTGTTGTTGGCGTGGCTGACGTTGTTGCCCGTCAGGACACCCTTGCCGGTCATCTCGCAGCGGCGGGCCATGGCGTAACCTCGAAGGAATGCTGCGCCCGGCGGGGAACCGCCTGCGCGTGGACAGGGGCGGGGTATGGCTGCCGGCCGCGGCCGCGTCAAGCCCGCGACGGGGCCTCGCCGCCGTGCCCGGGGTGGCCGGCGTCGGCGAACTCGCCGTCGCGCACGCTGTTCATCGCGTTCTCCAGCACGCCGAGCACCGCCTCGGTCTCCATGCTGTGCGACAGCAGCCCGAGCGAGCCGCCCAGCAGCGCCGAGGCCACCGCGATCGGCGACAGGTTCTTCTCCAGCATGTGCCGGATGGCATGGGCGACGACGGCCCCGGCCTGGCTCAGGTCCTGGGGCAGCTCCTCGGCGGCGACGTCATGGTCCTGCATCAGCTGGTCCTCCTGCCGGCCTGGCCGGCCGCATTGTCGAGATGGGCGCCGCCCGACCCTGCGCCAGGGCCGCCCCGGTCCGGACGGCCCAGGTCAGGACGTCCAGAACCCGGACTGCCCGGAATGGCCGGACGGTCCCCGGCCGCGTGCGCGATCACTCCGCCGCCTCGGCCGGCTGCCCGGCCTCCTCGCTCTGCAGCCGCCACATCTGGCTGTAGGTGCCGCCGCGCGAGAGCAGCTCGGCATGGGTGCCGCGCTCGACCACCAGCCCGTCCGCGAGCACGAGGATCTCGTCCGCGTCGACCACGGTGGACAGCCGGTGCGCGATCACCAGCGTGGTGCGCCGGGCGGAGACGGTCTGCAGCGCCTGCTGGATGTCCTGCTCGGTGCGCGTGTCGAGCGCGCTGGTCGCCTCGTCGAGGATCAGGATGCGCGGGTCCTTGAGGATGGTGCGCGCGATCGCCACGCGCTGCTTCTCCCCGCCCGACAGCTTCAACCCGCGCTCCCCGACACGGGTCTGGTATCCTTCGGGCAGCTTGGCCACGAAGTCCGCGACCTGGGCGAGCCGCGCCGCCTCCTCGATCTCGGCCATCGACGCGCCGGGACGCCCGTAGGCGATGTTGTAGAGCAGCGTGTCGTTGAACAGCACCGTGTCCTGGGGCACCACGCCGATCGCGGCCCGCAGGCTGTCCTGCGTCACGTCGCGCACGTCGCGCCCGTCGACCAGGATCGCGCCCTCTGTGACGTCGTAGAAGCGGAACAGCAGCCGCGACAGCGTGGACTTGCCCGCCCCGGTGTGCCCGACCACGGCGAGCTTGTGCCCAGGCCGGATGGTGAAGCTCACGCCGCCGAGGATCTCTCGGTTGTCGTTGTAGCCGAAGTGCACGTCCTCGAAGCGCAGCTCCGGCGGCCCGCCGTTGGCCAGGCTCGACGCCAGCGGCTGCGCCCCCGGCCGGTCCGCGACCTCCTGCGCCACGTCGAGCAGCCGAAACATCTGCTCCATGTCGACGAGCCCCTGCCGCACGCCGCTGTAGACGAACCCCAGGAAGTTCAGCGGCTGGTACAGCTGCATCAGGTAGGTGTTGACCAGCACGAACTCGCCCACCGTGTAGCGCCCGCCGACCACGCCCTGCGCCGCCATCAGCATGATCACCATCAGGGCGGCGGCGATGATCACCACCTGCCCGAGGTTGAGCATGTTGAGCGAGACCTGGGTGCGCACCGCGGCGCGCTCGTAGCGGCTGAGCGCCTCGTCGAAGCGCCGGCTCTCGTGCGCCTCGTTGCCGAAGTACTTCACCGTCTCGTAGTTCAGCAGGCTGTCGATCGCCTTGGACGTGGCCTCGGTGTCGACCTCGTTCATCGCCCGGCGGATCTTGATGCGCCACGTGGTGAACCCCAGCGTGAAGCCGATGTACGCGACCACCGCCCCCAGCGTGACGACAGCAAAACGCCAGTCGAACTTCCACCAGATGATCGCCGTGACCATCACCGCCTCGAGGATGGTCGGCACGATGTTGAACACGCCGAGCCGCAGCACCGTCTCCACCGCGAGCATCCCGCGGTCCACCACGCGCGTCAGCCCGCCGGTCTGCCGGTCGAGGTGGAAGCGCAGCGACAGCGCGTGCAGGTGCTCGAAGGTCTGCCGCGCCACGATGCGCACGGTGCGCTGCTTGACCCGCGCGAACACCGCGTCGCGCAGCTCGCCGAAGCCGCCGGAGGCCACGCGCAGCAGCCCGTAGCCGATGATCAGCGCGATCGGCAGCGCCACCACAGCCGCCTGCCCGTGCTTGGGCGACAGGGCGTCGATGGCGTGCGCGTACACCAGCGGCACGTAGACGGTGGCCACCTTGGCCAGCAGCAGGAACACCACCGCGAGGCAGACCCGCACCTTGGCGCCGCGGTCGCCGTCCGGCCACAGGTAGCCGAGCAGCGAGCGCGTGGTCTGCAACAGGGAGCGTCGCGCCCCGGGGATGGACAATGTCGAAGGGGCCATGCCACCGAATGTGGACCGGCCGCGCGCCGATTGAAGGATCAAACGAGCATGTCGCCCGGCCAGCCCAGCGATCCGTCGCCCCGCCGTGTCCCCGGCGCATCGCATCACCCCGGACGAGGGCGCCCGGGATGAGCGCCGACGGCGGCGACACGCTGCTGCGCCACATCCGCGCCTGCAACAACGCGCGGCTGCCGGGCGCCCGGGCATCCCTGCGGCTGGGCGAGTCGCAGGTGGGCTGGGTGCTGCCCGGGACCGCGGCGCTGCTGGAG
>CAXSER010000316.1:0-3732 GCA_964236315.1 uncultured Acetobacteraceae bacterium
AGGCCAGGGCTCTGCCCTGGACCCGCCAGGGGCAGCGCCCCTGGACCGGCACACGAAAAAGGCCGGCGGCACACCCTTGGGAGATGTGCCGCCGGCCCGGAGTCGAGGTTTCCAAAGGCGAGCCTTTGGCGGAGTCCAGAGGCAGAGCCTCTGGACTTGCTTCCTTCCGGAACGCTCAGTGCGCCGTCGCCCCCTCCGCGCCGATGCCGGTCTGCGAGCGGACGTACTGCGCGTCGAACGCCGCCGCCTCGATGCGCGCCGACGCGCTGCGGTCGGTGATCGAGCCCAGCCAGCAGCCCAGGAAGGCCAGCGGCAGCGAGAAGATCGCCGGGCTGTCGTACGGGAAGATCGGGGCCGCGTTGCCGAATACCTTCACCCAGATCGCCGGGCTGAGCACGGTGAGCGTGACCGCCGTGACCAGCCCGAGCCAGCCGCCGATCAGGGCGCCGCGCGTGGTCAGGCCGCGCCAGTACATCGACAGCAGCAGCACCGGGAAGTTGCAGCTGGCCGCCACCGCGAAGGCGAGGCCGACCATGAAGGCGACGTTCTGCCTCTCGAACACGATGCCGAGCAGGATGGCGACGATGCCGAGCACGACGGTGGCGATCTTGGAGACGCGGACCTCGCGGCCCTCGGTGACGCGGCCGCGGGCGATGACGCGGGCGTAGAGGTCGTGGCTGACCGCGGTCGCCCCGGCCAGGGTGAGGCCGGAGACCACGGCGAGGATGGTCGCGAACGCCACCGCCGAGATGAAACCGAGCAGGATGTTGCCGCCGACCGCGTCGGCCAGGTGGATCGCCACCATGTTGCTGCCGCCGATCAGCGTGCCGGCGGCGGTCTTGAACGCCGTGTTGCCGCCGACCAGCACGATCGCGCCGAGGCCGATGATGAAGGTCAGGATGTAGAAGTAGCCGATGAACACGGTGGCCCAGAACACCGACTTCCTGGCCTCGCGGGCGTCGGCCACGGTGAAGAAGCGCATCAGGATGTGCGGCAGCCCCGCGGTGCCGAACATCAGCGCGATGCCCAGGCTGATCGAGGACACGGGGTTGGCGCCGCCCGGACGCAGGATGGCGTCGTGCTTGGGGCTGATCTCGATGGCGCGGGCGAACAGGTCGTTGACGTTGAAGCCGAAGGTGTCGAGCACGCAGAACGCCATGTAGGTGGCGCCGGCGAGCAGCAGCAGCGCCTTGATGATCTGCACCCAGGTGGTCGCCAGCATGCCGCCGAGCGTGACGTAGCAGATCATCAGCACGCCCACGATCACCACGGCATAGCTGTACGGCAGACCGAACAGCAGCTGGATGAGCTGCCCCGCGCCGACCATCTGCGCGATCAGGTAGAACGCGATCACCACCAGCGAGCTGACCGCCGCCATGGTGCGGATCGGCGTCTCGCTCATGCGCGTGGTCACCACGTCGCCGAAGCTGAAGCGCCCGAGGTTGCGCAGCCGCTCGGCCATCAGGAACATCAGGATCGGCCAGCCGACCAGGAAGCCGATCGAGTAGATCAGGCCGTCGAAGCCGTTGGCGTACACCAGCGCCGAGATGCCCAGGAACGAGGCGGCCGACATGAAGTCGCCGGCGATGGCGACCCCGTTCTGGAAACCGGTGATGCCGCCGCCCGCGGTGTAGAAGTCAGACGCGGAGCTGGTGCGCCGCGACGCCCACAGCGTGATCAGCAGCGTCATCGCGACGAAGACCGCGAACATGCCGATCGCGGTCCAGTTGGTCGGCTGGATCTGCACCGCGCCCTCGATTGCCGGGCCCGCGGCCCGCGCGGGCGCCGCCGCGGCCAGGCCGGCGGCGACGATCGCCAGGCGGCGCATCAGGACACGCCTCCGGCCAGGCGCGGGCCCTGCGCGCCGCCCTGTGCCGGGCGCAGCGGCACGGCCGCGGACATCGCGTTGCCGGTGACGACTTCGCGCGTCAGCCGGTCGAACTCGGTGTTGGCGCGCAGCACGTACAAGCCGGTGAGCAGGATCGCGGCCAGGATGACGCCGAGGCCGAGCGGGAACCCCAGGCTGATGGAGCGCGTCACCATGGTGCCCATCAGGTGCAGCTGCCCGTCGAACGCCACCAGCAGGATGAAGCCGAAGTACAGCACCAGCATGAGGATGGTCAGCGTCCAGCTGAAACGCGACCGCTTGCGCTCCAGCTCCAGGAACGCAGGGGTCAGCCGAACCCGTCCGGCCTCTGTCGGTGTCATGTCGGTCGTCTCCCCGTGCCGCGGATTGCGTCGTGCGGCAGTGTTGCCGGCCGTTGCGCGGCCGTTGCGCGCAATTATCCGTGACAACCGGGGGAAAGCAAGGCCGGGGCGCTGCCCTGGACCTGCCAGGGCGAGCCGCCCTGGACCGGCACACGAAAAGGCCGGCGGCATGTCCCCTGGGGGTGTGCCGCCGGCCCGAAGTCGTGGTTTCCAAAGGCGAGCCTTTGGCGGAGTCCAGAGGCGGAGCCTCTGGCCTTGCTAGCTGTTGTCGGTGGCCAGCCGCATGGTCAGCACGCGGTCCGGCGGCGGCGAGACGATGCCGTTGCTGGCGGGGTTGCCGCGCTTGATCTTGTCGACGAATTCCATGCCGGAGACGACGTTGCCCCAGATCGTGTACTGGCCGTCCAGGCTCGGGGCCGGCGCGAACATGATGTAGAACTGGGAGTTGGCGCTGTTCGGGTTGCCCGAGCGCGCGGCGCCCACGGTGCCGCGCAGGAAGTGCGCCTCGCGGGTGAACTCGGCCTTGAGGTCGGGGAGCTGGCTGCCACCGGTGCCGGTGCCGGTCGGGTCGCCGCCTTGCGCCATGAAGCCCTCGATGACGCGGTGGAACGGGGTGTTGTCGTAGAACTTCTGCGCGCACAGCGTCTTGACGCGCTCGACGTGCAGCGGCGCCAGGTCGGGACGCAGGCGGATCACCACCACGCCGTCCTTGAGCTTCATGTTGACCATGTTGGACGGGTCGTTCTCTGCGGGCGTCTGGGCGTTTGCGGCGGTGTCGGACATGAGGGCTCCAGCGGCGAGGGTGGCGAGAAGGGTGCGGCGTTGCATCACGGGGCTCCGGGGGGACGTCGGCTGCGCGACAAGGTGCGCTCCAGCACCAGGGGCGGCACGAAGGAGGAGATGTCGCCGCCGAGGCGCGCGATCTCCTTGACGAAGCGCGAGGAGATGAACTGGTGCCGTTCGCTGGCCATCAGGAACACGGTCTCGACGCCGCTGTCCAGGCGGTAGTTCATCCCCGCCATCTGGAACTCGTAGTCGAAATCCGACACCGCGCGCAGGCCGCGCACGATCATCGCCGCCCCGTGCTGGCGGGCGAACTCGATCAGCAGGCACTCGAAGCCGACCACCTCGATCTCGATGCCGGTGCGCGCGGACAGGCTCGCCATCTCCGCGGCCACCAGCTCGACGCGCTCGTCGAGGCCGAACATCGGCGCCTTGCCGGTGTTGACGGCCACGCCGACCACGAGCCGGTCCACCAGCCGGGCCGCGCGCCCGATGATGTCGAGGTGCCCGTTGGTCACCGGGTCGAAGGTGCCGGGATAGACCGCCACGCGCGGGGGCGCCGGCGGCGCGGGCACAACCTGCGGCCCGGAGGCGGACGGGGCGTCAGACACCGCGATCCGGCCCGCCGCCATCCGCGCGAGCAGATCGGCGGTGGCGGGGGCGCAGACGACCAGGTCGGCCCGGCGGCCGAGCGCGACGTGGGTGACGTCGGGGACGTGCTCGAACACCCCGGAGAGCACC
>CAXSER010000317.1:0-3726 GCA_964236315.1 uncultured Acetobacteraceae bacterium
GGACATTTCGCCAGTCCGGGACATTTCGCCAGTCCGGGACATTTCGCCAGTCCGGGACATTTCGCCAGTCCGGCCTTGTCGGGCCCCGGGTGCGGCTTCGGAGCCGCACCCGCGCCGCGGCGGCGTGCCCGGACCGGCGCTTGCCGCGCCCGGGCGAACTGCTAGGCTTCCCTGCCCGCGTCGCGATCCGGACAGCAGGCCCGGCGCCCATGCCGGCGCAGGAGAGCTCCGTGATGAGCGTGTCGCAGCGCAGCGTGTTCGTCGGCCAGGACGACCGGCCCTACCCCGGCGACAACCTCGGCCTGTGGACCACGACCGGCACCGCCCCCACCGAGGGCGTGGCGCTGGGCGGCCCGCCCCCCAGCCCCTCCCTCTACGTCGGCGGCGGCTACGGTCCCGCCCTCTCCGTCAACGGCGCCGCTGACCTCCCGGGCTCGCTCGTGCTGGCGGTGGACGGCGCGCCAGGCGGCCCGCTGTACGTGACCGACCCCGTCACCGGCTTGGCGAGCGAGCTTGCCGTCCTGCCCGACAGCACGCCGAACGACCTGGTCTCCACCGGGACGCTGGTGCTGTTCAACGCCGGAAACGGCGCCGGCAACGCGCTGTGGCGCACGGACGGCACCGTGGGCGGCACGGTGCAGGTGGCGGTTCCCGCGGCACCGGCGGGGCTGGCGCCGTCCAACCTGTATGCCTATGACGGCGGCGCGCTGTTCACCGGCTACGGCGCGGACAACGCCGTGGACGTGTACTTCACGGACGGCACCACCGCCGGCACCCGCGAGATCGCCGCCTTCGCACCGCAGGTCCAGCCAGGCATATTCGGGGGCTACCTGGACCTCCTGCCTCCCACCGCGTCCTTCGACCCGATCGGCACGCTGGGCGGCCGCGTGGTGTTCGTCGGCCCCGGCAACGACCCCAACGGCGGCGGCTATGGCCTGTGGTCCACCGATGGCACGGCCGCCGGAACGACGCCGATCGCGGCAACCTCGCGGGCCCCGGTCGGTTCCTCGGTCGTCCTCGGCGGCCGCCTGCTCTACGCCGCCGGAGCCGACAACTTCGGCGAGGCCGCCAAACTCGCCAACGGCGGCCTCTACGCCACGGACGGCACCGCCGCCGGCTCCGTCGAGGTCAGCGCGCTGGGCACCGCCGGCACCCAGAGCCAGGCCACCGACCTCACCCTGGTCGGCGCCGGCGCGGTCTTCGAGGTCTTCACCAGCAACGGCAACGCTGCCCCCTTCACCACCACGCTCTGGGCCACCGACGGCACGGCCGCCGGCACCCTGCCCATCGTGCCCGACCTGTACGCCACCGGCATCACCGCGCTCGGCGACGGCGAGGCGGTGTTCGCCGGCACGCCCGGGCAGGACGCCAGCGGCCAGACCGGGCTCTACGTCACCGACGGCACCGCCGCCGGCACGCGCGAGATCGTCGCCGGCCTCGCGCCCGCCTCGATCACCGCGCTCGCCGACGGCACCGCCGAGTTCGCCGCCGGCGGCGCCCTCTACGTCACGGACGGCACCGCCGCCGGCACCCGCATTGTGCCGGGCAGCGCCGGCCTCAACCCGACGGCGATCACCGTCCTCCCCTCCCCGCTCGCCTTCACCGGCACGCAGGCGCAGTACGCGCTGGCGCCCGCCGGCGACGGCGCGCTGCAGGCCCGCGACCTGTCGGCCGCCGGCAGCGGCGCCCTCGACCTGCCCGGCGCCCGGGTGCTGACCTTCGGCGACGGCACGACGGCCGTGTTCGACGCCTCCGGCAACGCGGAGGCCATCGCCCGCCTCTACCTCGCCGCCTACGGGCAGGCGCCCGACCTCGCCGGCCTGCTCGCCTACACGCAGCAGGCCGACGCCGGCACCGTCAGCCTCGCGCAGATCGCGGCGGCGGCGCCGGTGTCGGCGCAGTTCCTCGCGGGCGGCAGCCTGAGCGACGCGCAGTTCGTGACCAGGCTGTACGAGAACGCCGACGGCCGCGCGCCGGACGCGGGCGGGCTGGCCGGCTACACGCAGGCGCTCGCCACGGGCCAGACCCGCGGCCAGGTGCTGCTCGCCATCGCGGAGAGCCCCGAGGCCCGCGTGCACTCGCAGGCGGTCGCGGGCAGCGCCACCGACGCCACGGTCACCCGGCTGTACGAGGCGATCGACGGCCGCGCGCCAGACGCGGGCGGCCTGGCGGCCTACGCCTCCGCGCTCGACGGCGGGCAGAGCGTGGCGCAGATCGCGGCCGCCATGCTGGGCAGCCAGGAGTACATGCTCCGCTTCGGGACGCCGCAGGGCGACTTCGCGCATGGGGCGCCCGGCAACGCGGCCTTCGTCACCGAGCTGTACGCGAACCTGCTCGGCCGTGCGCCGGACGCCTCCGGGCTGGCGGGGTATACCGCGGCGCTCGCGGGCGGCGAGAGCCGCGCGCAGCTCGTCGCCGGCTTCGTGGCCAGCGACGAGGCCCGGCTCGCCACGGGGCCGCTGACGCACCTGGGGTACGTGTCGCTGTAGCAAGCAAGGTCGAGGCTCTGCCTCGAGCTCCGCCAAGGGCTGGGCCCTTGGATCGCCTTCCCCAGGTGAGGCCGGTCCAGGGGCGGCTCGCCCCTGGCGGGGCTGGGCGTGGCTGCCAAAGGTTCCGACGATCCGCCTGGATCGTTGGAATGGCGGCGGAGGGAGAGCCAGGCCTTGTCTATCGGACCAGCCCCGACAGCTCCGCCCGCGCCCGCGACGCCGCCATGCTCTCGCCGACCGCCAGCGCGGCCGCCAGCGCGCGGCGCCCGGCCAGCGCGTCCACCAGCACAGGCGCCCCGTCCAGGCACGAGGCCGCGAACGCCTCGTGCTCGGCGGCCATGGAGTCGTGGTCGCGCCAGCCCACGGCCTCGCGCCGGAAGCCGCCGGTGCCGGGCAGCGGCAGGCCGCGCTCGCGCCCGATCATCACCAGCTCGCGGGCGCCGAAGTCCGCGGACAGGTAGCCCTCCTGGCTGAACAGGCGCATGCGGCGCTCGGTCTTGAGCGAGATGCGGCTCGCGGTGATCGTGGCGACGCAGCCGTTGGCGAAGCGCACGCGGGCGTTGGCGATGTCCTCCAGCGGGCTGGAGACCGCGGCGCCGAGCGCGTCCACGCTCTCGATCGGGCTGTCCACGAGGGAGAGCACCAGGTCGAGGTCGTGGATCATCAGGTCCAGGATCACCGACACGTCCGTGCCGCGCGGCTTGAACGGGGCGATGCGGGTGGCCTCGATGTAGAGCGGGCGGGTGATGCGGCTGCTGATCGCGGCGTGCTCGGCGGAGTAGCGCAGCAGGTGGCCGACCTGGAGCACCAGGCCGCGCTCGGCCGCCAGCGCCGCCAGCGCGTCGGCCTCGGCGAGCGTGGCGGCGATCGGCTTCTCCACCAGGACGTGGCGGCCGGCCGAGAGCGCGGCGCGCGCCACCTCGAAATGGGCCTCCGCGGGGGCGGCGACCACGACGGCGTCGGACGCGGCGAGCAGGGCGTCGAACGGCAGCGCGGGCACCCCGGCCTCGCGGGCGACGAGGGCCGCGCGGGCGGCGTCTGGGTCGTGCAGGCCGCTCAGCACGGCGCGCGGGGAGGCGGCGACCTTGAGCGCGTGGAAGCGTCCGAAATGGCCGGCGCCGACGACGCCGATGCGGAGTTTGTCCATGGGCGGGGTCGTAGCAGGCGGGCCGGCCACGGGCAAAGCAGGGCGGCAAGGCCGGGCTCTGCCTCCGGTGCCCATTCCAGTGGCCCAGGC
>CAXSER010000318.1:0-3726 GCA_964236315.1 uncultured Acetobacteraceae bacterium
GTGGGCTAGCGGGAGTAGAACTCGACGACCAGGTTGGGCTCCATGGTGACCGGGTAGGGCACGTCGGAGAGCTTCGGGGCGCGGGTCATGCGGCCCTTCATGGCGCGGTGGTCGACCTCGTAGTACTCGGGCACGTCGCGCTCGCCGCTCTGGGTGGCGTCGAGGACCATCGCCAGCTGCTTGGACTTCTCGCGGACCTCGATCAGGTCGCCGTTCTTGACCAGGAAGGAGGGGATGTTGACCTTGCGGCCGTTGACGGTGACGTGGCCGTGGTTGACGAACTGGCGGGCGGCGAAGGGGGTGATCGCGAACTTGAGGCGGTAGATCACCGCGTCGAGGCGGCGCTCCAGGATCTCGATCAGGTTCTCGGAGGTGTCGCCCTTGCGGCGGACGGCCTCGTCGTAGTACTTGCGGAACTGCTTCTCGCCGATGTTGCCGTAGTAGAACTTCAGCTTCTGCTTGGCCATCAGCTGCACCGAATAGTCGCTCGGCTTCTGCTTGCGACGCTGGCCGTGCTGGCCGGGGCCATACTCGCGCTTGTTGATCGGGGACTTGGCACGGCCCCACAGGTTCACGCCGAGGCGGCGGTTCACCTTGTACTTGCTCTCGAGGCGCTTGGTCATGCGCGCTCTCCTGTTCTGTGCCGCCCGCTTCGCGGTTTCGGCTCGTTGCACCGGTAGGCCGCCTTCGCAAAGCACGCGAAGGGGCGGGCGCGGGCCACAGGGGTCCGTCCACGTTCCCGGCAATGCGGCGGGGTGTGGCAGGATGGGCGTGGGGTGTCAAACGTTCGGGGGTGTCGGAGGCGAGGAAGGCTGGGCTCTCCCTCCGCCTGCCATTCCAGCGACCCAAGGGGGTCGTCGGAACCTTTGGCAGGCTACGCCCAGACCCGCCAGGGCGAGCCGCCCTGGACTGGCACTTCTTAAGGGAAGCCAGTCCAGGGGGGCTCCCCCTGGCGGAGTTTGAGGCAGAGCCTCAACCTTGCTTGCCAACGCCGCGGGCCGCCCCTACTCCCGAGGGATGATCACGCGCGGCGAAGTTGTGTGGCTTGGGGTGTCCTCCGGGGTGGTGGGGGCGCTGCTCGGCGGGCTGCTGCTGGGCATCGGCATGGACCTGATGGTCAACGGGCAGCCGCTCGGGCTGCTGATGGTGATGCCGGCGGCGCCGCTGGCGGCGCTGCCGGGGTGGCTGCTGGGGCGGCAGCTGGCGCGGCAGATCGGCCAGGACGGGGCCTAGCGGGCGGCCGGCGGGTCTCGGGTGGGCCGCGGCGTGGCGTTGGCGTTCCGGGGCGCGTCTTCATCGGGTTGCAAGGTTCGGCTGGTAGTCTGGCGCGCGGGGTTGTCCGCGGAGGCGTGTCATGGGCGGGGTTTCGGCGGGCGGGTCGGCTTCGGCGGGGGGCGGGCTTTCACCCCAGGCGGCAACGAAGCTGGCGCTGGACGGCGCGGTCGTGTCGCAGGCGGATGTGGCGCTGAAGAAGGCGCAGGCGAAGGCGGAGGCCGATGCGGCGGGCAGGAACGCCGCGCTGCTGGCGCTGGACGCGGCGGCGGTGAAGCAGGCCGAGGAGGCGGAGCAGAAGGCGCAGATCCAGCTCGCGGCGGACCAGGCGGCGTTCGGGTCGGCGACGAACGCGGGCACCAGGGCCGCCGCCGGGGAAGATGCGGTGCGGCTGGGCAGGCAGGTTGCGGCGGCGAGCACGGTCGCGGAGGCCAGGACGGGCACGAAGGCGGAGCGGGCGCTGGACCTCAGGGTGTGAGGGGGCAGCGGGGGCGCCCGGCCTGAGCGGAGGGGGGATCGACGGACGGGGCGTCTCTTGCGGACTCCGCTCGGGTGATCGGCCTGGGGGACTTTCTTCAGGAATGGGATCAAAGGGCCTCGGGCCCTTTGCGGGTCCGGGCGGAGCCCGGCCTTGCTGGCTGCCTGGCCGGGCGTGCGGGGCGGCTACTCCGCGGGGTGGGCGACGGCGCGGTCGGGCACGGGGGCCATCGCCTCGAACACGCCGTCGCGGCGGACCAGGGCGTGGAACAGCGCGGCGCCGAGGTGCAGCAGGATCAGCGCGAAGAAGGCGAAGGCGAGCGTGCGGTGCGCGTTCCAGAGCAGGGCGTGCAGGGCGTCGCTGTGCGGCAGGATCGGCGGCAGGGTCAGGCCGAGGACCTGCACGGGGTAGGCGGCGGCGGACAGCATGCCCCAGCCGAGCAGGGGCATGGCCAGCATCAGGGCGTAGAAGGCGTAGTGCGAGAGGTGGGCGGCGAGCCTCATGGGCGCGGGGAGGTCGGCGGGCAGAGGGGGAGCCCCGGCGCGCAGGCGCACGGCGATGCGCACCAGCACGAGCAGCAGGATGGCCAGGCCGAGCGGCTTGTGGATGGAGACGAGCGTCAGGTAGCGCTGCGTCACGGTCGAGACCATGCCGACGCCGATGAACAGCATCGCCAGGATGGCCGCGGCCATCGACCAGTGCAGGGCGCGCTGCAGGACCGTGAAGCGGGGCGGCACCACCGGGGCGGCGGGGGCGGGCTCGGCGGGGAAGGTCGCGTCGGCGGGTGCGGGGGATGTCGGGGCGGGGAGCATGGGCGGGGGGCCTCGGGGGGGGCGGTGCGGGGGGGGGCGGCGGCCGCGGCGGTGCGGCGGTCGAAGGAGACGGCGTAGGCGGCGGCGCGCGCGGCGGGGAACGGGTCGTCGGAGGTCGCGATGCCGTCGGGGAGCACGGTGGGGTCGTAGTTGATGTCGCGGCAGGGACCGTCGCGCTCGGGCTGGATCGCGGTGGCGACCAGGGTGCCGAGGGCGACCGTGCGGCGATCGGGGGGCCAGGGCTGGCTGGGGTCGGCGGTGGGGTCGGCGGGGTCGGCGACGGTGGCCTGCAGGGTCCAGCGCACGGGGGCGGACTGCACGCGCTTCGTGATCTCGGATTCCAGGGCGTCGGGGCCGGCGGCGGCGAGGGCGGCGGGGTCGACGGCCACGGGCGTGGCGGCGGGGAGCAGGGACCAGCGGACGGCGCGCGTGGTGCCGCCGGCGTCGGTGAAGCGGAAGGCGTTGAGGCCGTTGAAGCGTTCCTCGGCGTAGGAGCCGGTCCAGGGGGCGGACTTCGCCCAGGCGCCGAAGGCCTTGAACCCGGGGTGGGCGGCGATGAAGGCGGGCATGGCGGCGGGGTCCTTGGAGCCGCCGGCGGCCTGCAGGGCGGCGAAGGCCTCGGGGGTGGCGACCGGGAAGAACGGCGCGGTGATCATGCCGCTGCGCCACTCGCCGCCGTGCGGGGGGAGGACCTGCATGCTCAGGCCGCGGACGCGGACGGTGGCGTCGGGTGCTGCGGGGTTGGGGGTGCCGAGGTTGAAGCGGCCGACCACGGGGTACGAGCCCTGGGCGAACACGGCGGCGCGGGAGAGGGACGCGCCGTCGCCGGTGGCCTCGAAGGTGCCGGTGAAGCACACGCCCTTGGCATGGTTGCGGCGGTGGCCGAGGCCGGCGGGCACGGGGGCGCCGAAGCCTGCGACCAGGCGCGCGGGGGTCAGGCGGTGCGGGGAGAGCCAGCCGGCGGTCCAGGCGAAGGCGAGTGCGGTGGCGCCGAGCACGGCGGCGATGGCGGCCAGGGGGACGAGGGGCGCTGCGGCGGGCGGGCGGGGCGGCTGGGGCATCGGGGGGCTTCCGGGGGTGTCGGCTGGGGCGGAGCGCGGGCGGGTGATGGGGAGCGTGCGGCCGATCGTGCAGGGGGTGCAACCTTGTGCGGGCGGCGGGCGG
>CAXSER010000319.1:0-3706 GCA_964236315.1 uncultured Acetobacteraceae bacterium
GTAGGCCCGCCGTGAACCTCGCCGCCACCCTCGCCCTCTACGTCGGCCGGCAGTTCAGCGCCGCCGTGCTGGGCATGCTGGCCGCGCTGTCCGGGCTGGTGGCGCTGTTCGACTACATCGAGCTGCTGCGCCGCGCCGCCACCAAGCCCGACGCCAGCTTCGGCCTGGTCACCGAGATCGCGGTGCTGCGCCTGCCCTACATCGCCCTGCAGATCCTGCCCTTCGCCGTGCTGCTCGGCGGCATCCTGTCGTTCTGGCGCCTCACCCGCTCCTCGGAGCTGATCGTGGCGCGCGCCGCCGGCATCTCCGCCTGGCAGTTCCTCTCGGCACCCCTGCTGTGCGCGCTGGGCTTCGGCCTGCTGGCGACGGCCGCGGTCAGCCCGCTGTCCTCGGCCATGCTCGGCCGCGCGGAGGAGCTGGACAACATCTACCTCAAGTCGCTGGGCGGGCCGCTCTCGCTCGCCGGCGGGCAGCTGTGGCTGCGCCAGTCCGACGACGGGCTGCGGCCGCAGGGCGTGGCCATCCTGCACGCCCGCGAGGTGGCGCTCGTGGCCGGCCAGCTCGTCGGCGACCAGGTCAGCGTGTTCCGCCTCGACGGCGACCGGCTGCTGTCGCGCATCGAGGCGCGACGGGCCACGCTCGACCCCGGCCACTGGCAGCTCGAGGACGCGCGCACCATCCGCCCCGACCACCTGCCAGAGGCCGTGGGCTCCATGCCGCTGCCCACCGACCTCACCGTCGGCCGCGTGCAGGAGAGCTTCGCCTCGCCGGACACGCTGTCGGTGTGGGCGCTGCCCGGCTTCATCGGGCTGCTTGAGCGCTCCGGCTTCTCCGCGCTGCGCCACCGGCTGCACTTCCAGTCCCTGCTCGCGCTGCCGCTGCTGAGCGGGGTGATGGCGCTGGTCGCCGCCGGGTTCTCCATGCGCCCCACCCGGCGCGGCGGTGTCGCGCGCATGATCGGCTCGGGCGTCGCGGCCGGCTTCGCCCTGTTCACCATCTCGAAGGTGTCGGCCGAGTTCGGCCAGTCCGGCGCCCTGCCCGCGGTGCTCGCCGCCTGGGCGCCCGCGGCGGCCGGGCTGATGCTCGCCGTCTCCCTGCTGCTGCACCTGGAGGACGGCTGATGCGCCGCACCGAGCCGGAATCCGCACACACCCATGCGTAGGCAAGCAAGGCCGGGCCCTGCCCGGACCCGCCAAGGGCCAGGAGCCCCTGGAAACCCTTCGCCTGGGAAAGCCAGTCCAGGGCGGCTCGCCCTGGCGGAGTCCAGAGGCAGAGCCTCTGGCCTTGCTTTCTTCCTGTTGTGCCTCTGCCTGCTTCCCTCGGCAGCCCGGGCCCAGCTCTCCTCGTTCAGCCACATCGCGACCAGCCAGACCGGCTCGCGCGACGCCCCGGTGACCTTCAACGCCGACACCGTGTCGTACGACAGCAAGGACGGCCTGGTGACGCTCGACGGCCACGTGGAGGCCTGGCAGAACGACCAGGTGGTGCGCGCCGACCGCGTCACCTACGACCGCAACACCAACGTGCTGGCGGCCACCGGCCACGTCGTGCTGGCCGAGCCGGACGGGCAGGTGCTGTTCGCCGACTACGCCGAGCTGACGCAGGGCATGCGCCAGGGCGTGCTGACGGGGATGCGGGCGCTGCTGGCGCAGAACGGGCGGCTCGCCGCCAACGGCGCGCGGCGCACCGACGGCCACGTCAACGAGCTGAGCAGGGTGGCCTACACGACCTGCAACGTGTGCGCGACCGACCCGTCGCGCGCGCCGTTCTGGCAGATCCGCGCCGCCTCGGCGACGCAGGACCTCGAGCACAAGCAGATCGAGTTCAGCAACGCCTACCTCGACATCTTCGGCCTGCCGGTGCTGTACCTGCCGTATTTCGCGACCGCGGCACCCGACAGCAAGCGGCAGAGCGGGTTCCTGACGCCCAACCTGGGGGCCACCGACAAGCACCTCGGGACCTTCGTCTCGATCCCCTACTACTACGTCATCAACCCGAGCACGGACGTGACCGTGATCGGCGAGGTCGGCACCAAGGCGGGGCCTCAGGTCGAGGCCAACTACCGCGAGCGGTTCAACAACGGCTACGTCAACCTGCGCGGCGCCGTGGCCTACGACCAGAGCCGGCCGCAGGCGTTCTTCCTCGGGCGCGGGCAGTTCTCGCTCGACGACGAGTGGCGCTACGGCTTCGACATCAACGTCGCCAGCTCGGCGCTCTACACCCGCGACTTCCGCCTGCCCGGCTACGGCTCGGACACCTACGCGAGCAGCGTCTACCTGGAGGGCTTCGGCGTCGGCTCGTACTCGCGCGTCGACGCGCTGGCGTTCCAGGCGCTCAACACCACGGTGGTGCAGCAGAACCGCCTGCCGTTCGTCACCCCGCGCTACAACTACAGCTACTTCGGCCAGCCAGACGCGCTCGGCGGGCGGCTCAGCGTCGACACCATGGACTACAACGTGCTGCGCCAGTCCGGCACGTCGGACCAGCGCGCGTCGCTGTCGGCGAACTGGGACCGTCCGTTCCAGGGCGTGCTCGGCGAGCGCTACCTGGCCACGCTGCGCGTCGACAGCGCCGCCTACCACTACGCCGACCTCGACCAGCAGCCCAACTTCGCGGCCGGCGGCGCGGGCGAGAGCGCCCACGCCCAGCCGCAGGCGGCGCTGAAGGTGAACTACCCGTTCGTGCGCAACGGCACCGCCGGCAGCTCGCAGCTGGTCGAGCCGATCGCCCAGGTGATCGCCGCCCCGCAGTTCGGCTACTCCAGGCGCAACCCGATCCCCAACGAGGACAGCCTGGACTACGAGTTCACCGACACGACGCTGTTCTCGCTCAACCGCTACGCCGGGCAGGGTGCGGACCGCGTCGACGGCGGCGCGCGCGCCAACGTGGCGCTGCACGCCAACTGGACCTTCGCCGGCGCCCAGCAGGTCGACGCCCTGGTCGGCCAGTCCTACCGCCAGCACGTCGACCACAACATGATCCCGCTCACCGGCCTGGAGAACCACGCCTCGGACGTGGTGGCGCGCGCGACCTACGTGCCGACCGGCTGGCTCGACTTCACCGGCCGCACCCGCGTCAACCCGCACAACGGCGACATCACCTTCGCCGACGGCCTGGCCACCGTCGGCGGCAAGCTGCTGCGCTTCAACGCCGGATACATCTACGACCAGCGCAACCCCTACACGCTGTACGACGCGACCTCGTACAGCCCCACCCTGCCGTCGGCGTACTTCATGCAGCGCAACGAGGTCGAGATCGGCGTCAACAGCCAGCGCGGCCCGTTCCGCGTCAGCGGCTTCGCGCGCCGCGACATCCGCAACAACCAGATGGTCGCGATCGGCGCGCGCGGCACCTACGAGAACGAGTGCTTCATCCTGGATGCCAACTTCTTCCGGCGCTACACCTCCATCCTCGGCGACAACGGCGACACCACCATCCTGTTCACGCTGACCTTCAAGACCATCGGCCAGTTCGGCTTCAACGGCTGAGCCAGGCCACGGCGCGGCCCCGTCGCGACCCAGGTCGCGATCCAGGTCGCGATCCAGGTCGCGACCGGGGCCCGGACCCGCGCCCCGCACGACGCCCGGACCCGCCAGAACGGCGGCCGGGCGACCGCCCACAGCAGCAAGGCCGCCCGTCATGACGACACCCCTCCGCACCACCGGGCGCACCGGCGTGGAGATGGAGGCGCTGACCGCGGCCAGCG
>CAXSER010000320.1:0-3695 GCA_964236315.1 uncultured Acetobacteraceae bacterium
CCCTTGGCGGCGATGTCGCCGGAGAGCTTCGGGGTGAGCGCCGCAAGCTCCGGCAGGGCCACGGTCCAGTCGAGGTCGAGCACGCTGGCGCGGTCGGTGCCGTTCGCGGTGACGTGCAGGGCGCGGCCGTCGATCGTCGCGTGGTCCAGGGTGACGTTCGCGCCGTCGAGCACGGCGGCGACGGAGAGCCTTCCGGTGTCGCCGACCAGGGCGGGCACGGGGGACAGGCCGCCGGTGATCGCCACGGTGCCGTCCAGGCCGACGCGCATCGGCGGCGTGGCGGTCGCGGGGGTGCCGTTCGGGGACGCGGGGGCGGCGGGGCGCGACACGGTGGCGTCGAGCGCGGCGTGGCCCTGCATGTCCACGCTGGCGGCGGCCGCGAAGGGGGCGAGGGACGGCAGGGCGAGGTGCACGGCGGCGGACAGGTCGCCGCCGGTGCGCGCGGTGCCGTTCGCGGAGAGCAGCGGGTGCGACAGGGTGAAGGTCAGCGGGCGCGCGGGGTCGTCGAGCTGCACGCCGGCGGCGAGCAGCAGGGGCGAGGCGGCGAGCAGCTCCGGCTTCGGGCCGGGGATGCGCAGGCCGGCGGCGCTGGCCGTCAGCGCCACGTGGCCGAGGGTGCCGGTCACGTCGGCGAGCAGGCGGTCCAGCGTGGCGCCGGCCGCGGACACGCCGTCGACGTCGAGGTGGCCGGTGGCCTCCGGCGCGGTGAACGGGCCGCGGGTGTGGGCCTGCAGCGACACGCTGCGCCAGGACACGCCCGGGGCCGGGGTCATGGCGGGGGCGGTGGCGGACAGCTCGATGTCGGCGCTGCGGTCGGTGAGGTCGAGCGTGCCGTGGGCGTCGGCGCGCAGCTCGCCGGCCTGCAGGGAGAGCACCGTGGCCTCGGCGGTGCGGGGGCCGTCGAGGCTGGCGTGCAGGGCGAGCGCACCGAGGTCGGGCAGGTGGGCGACGGAGGAGGCGAGGCCGCCGGGGGGCTCCGTGGCGTCGAGCGTGGCCTGCAGGGAGAGGGCGCCGATGCGGCCGCTCGCCCTGTAGGTGCCGGGGGTGTCGACGCGGGTGACGCTCACCGCGCCGTCGCCCTCGCTGAGCGAGGCCAGGTGGGCGGCGCCCGTGATCTCGGCGACCGCGGCGACGCCGGCGACCGGCTGGCCGAGGGTGAGGCGCAGGACGTGCAGCGCCTGGACGTCGACGCGCACGGGGAGGGTGAAGGAGCCGGATTTCTCCGACCTGTCGGGCTTTGCGGGCGCGGGCGCGGGCAGGCGGTCCAGGCGCACGGCGTCGGCGTCGAGGCGGTCGATCCAGGCGTCGCGCGAGACGAGGCGGAGCGGGGACCAGTCGAGCGCCAGGCGGTCGAGGCTGACCCACACGCCGTCGGCGTCGCGCAGCTCGGCGTGGGCGAGGCGAAGCCGGTCGGGGAAGCGGCCGCCCAGGCCCTGCAGCACGACGGTGCCGCCGGTGAGCGAGGCGGCCTCGCGCTCGATCAGGCGGCGGCCGGGGTTCGTGTTGGCGGCGACCAGGATGGTGGCGACGACGAGGACTGGGATCGCCACCAGCACGGCGACGATCCAGGCGGCGGCGCGGGCGGCGCGTCGCAGGAAGGAGCGGCGCGGCGTGGGGAGGGGCTGGTCAGGAGTCATGCGGGCGGCCCGTGGTGGCGGCGAAGGAAGGCCGGGGGCCCTGCCCCTGGACCCCGCCAGGGGGAAGCCCCCCTGGACCGGCCTTGCCTAGGCAAGGGATTCCAAAGGCGAGCCTTTGGCGGGGTTCAGGGGCAGGGCCCCTGGCCTTGCCTGGCCTTGCCTGCGCCATCAGAACGCCTGCCCCAGGCCGATGTACAGCTCGAAGCTGTCGCCGCCGGGCGGCTTGTTGAGGGGGACGGCGACGTCGAGGCGGATCGGGCCGATCGCGGTGTAGTAGCGCGCGCCGATGCCGGCGCCGACGCGCAGCGTGCCCTCGAACGGGGCGGGGCCGGCGCTGACCTGGCCGGCGTCGATGAAGCCGACGGCGCCGATGTTGCCGACGATGCGCTGGCGCAGCTCGACGGTGCCGGCGTCGATGGCGGCGCCGCCGGTCGGCACGGTGGTGCGGGGGAAGTACGGGCTCACGCCCTGGAACTGGTAGCCGCGCACGGTGGCCGAGCCGCCGCCGTAGAAGCGCTGGTCGGGGGGCAGGGAGAACTGGCTGGCCGCGCCCTGGATGGTGCCGACCAGCGCGCGCAGCGCGATCACGCTGCGGCCGGGTTTCGCGAGGCCGATGCGGGTGAGGTCGAGGTAGGTCGAGCCGCTGGCCTGCAGGATCGCGAAGAACTGCTGCACGCCGGCCAGGCTCTCCGTGGGGGTGGCGGTGAGCGCGCCGCGCACGCCGTGGGTGGGGTCGAGCAGCGGGTCGGTGAGGCCGGTCATGTCGAACTGCGCGGAGACGGGCACGCCGACCAGCGTGTAGTTCGTGGTGGTGCCGACCTGGGTGATCTGCTCCTGCTCCGCCTTGAGGCCGACGCTGCCGTTCCACACCGCCGAGAAGCGGCGGCGCAGGGTGCCGGCGGCGATCACCGCGGTCTGGTTGTACGAGATCAGGTCCTGCTTGAGCGCCTCCAGGTCCAGCTCGCCGACCTGGTCGCGGCGCAGGAAGTCGGGTTTCAGGAACTGCGCCTTCGCGTCGTAGGCGAGGCCCTTGACGGCGCTGCCGCCGCCGGTCGCGGTGGCCGACAGGTTGAGCTGCTCGGCGTTGCCGAACAGGTTGCGGTCCGACCAGCTCGCGGTGACCTCGACGCCGAGGTCGGTGGAGTAGCCGAGCTCCAGCCCGACCGCGTGGCGCGGGCGCTCCTGCAGGTCGAAGGTCAGCGGCAGTCGGCCGGCGGGGTCGAGGCCCGGCGCCGCGCGCACCTGCACGCCGGAGAACACGCCGGTGGCGGCCAGGTCGGTGCGGGCGGCCTCGATCCTGCTCGGCTGGTAGAGCTCGCCCGGGCGGACCAGCAGGCGGCGGCGCACGAAGGACTCGTTCACCCGGCCCAGGCCGTCGAGCGCGATCGGGCCGATGTCGACGCGCGGGCCCTCGTCGACGGTGTAGTCGACCGAGAGGGTGTGCGCGTCGGGGTGCAGGTACGCGACCGGGGGGGTCACCTTGGCCAGGGCGTGGCCGTCCTCCTGCAGCGCGGTCAGCACGCGGTCGCGCGCGGCCAGCACGTCCGACGCCACGGCGGGGTCGCCCGGCGCGAGCTTGAGGGCGTCGCGGGCGTGCTGCGTGGCCTCGCCCTTCAGTGTCACGGCGCCGAGGTGGAACAGCGGGCCGGTGTCCACGGCCACGGCCACGGCGACGGAGCGGCCCGCGGGCAGGGCCGCGAGGCGCTCCGGCAGGGCCGGGTCGTCGGCGGGGAGGCCGTCGATGCGGATCGCCAGGGTGGACCCGTAGAAGCCGAAGCTCTCCAGCGCGGTGGTCAGGCGGCCGAGGTCGGCGCGGGCGCGCGCGGTCAGGGCGAACGGGCCGACCGGGGCGACAGTGCGCAGCGACTGCAGCTGCGAGGAGCCGACGATCGCCGCGTCCAGGGCGGCGTTGCCGGTCTTGGCGAAGGTCACGGTGTAGGGCTGCGGGTCGGCGGCGTGGGCGGGGAGCGCCAGCAGGGCCAGGAGGAGGGCGAGGGCGGAGGCCGGGGCTGCGGAGGCCGGGGCTGCGGAGGCCGGGGCGGCGGAGGCCGGGGCTGC
>CAXSER010000321.1:0-3692 GCA_964236315.1 uncultured Acetobacteraceae bacterium
GCGCAGGGCGTGCCGCGCGCCCATGCGCCGCAGGTCGCGACGCCGGCGCGCGGCGGCCCGCCGCACGCCTTCCTGTTCGGCAGCTGGACCGGCGGGCTGTTCCCGGTGCCGGCCGGCTCGCTCACCGCGGCGAGCTGCCTGGCCACGCCCACGGTGATCTTCACCCGCGACATCGTGCTGCGCGCCACCGTCACCGACCCGGTCTACCTGCAGCGCCAGATCGAGACGGTGCGCACCTCGCCGCGCGGCGCGGAGTTCCGCTTCATCAGCCAGGGCGGCGGCCCGGCGGCCAGCACGCTCGGCATCGAGCCCGCGGGCAGCTCCGGGTTCGGCTGCGACGACCCGGACGTGCTGCACGTCGAGCGGCGCAGCGAAAACGAGATCGCGTTCACCGGGTGCGCGGACTTCCCGAACCCGCTGGTGAGGTGCCCGTCGCATTAGAGGCCGGCGTGGGCCCGGCAGCGGCCTGCCGTTTCCACGGGAAGGCAAGACCCTTCTTTTTCTGAGGAAAAAGAAGCAAAAAGACTTTGCCCGTTGGGTCACGGAGGTCTGGCCGGTTCCGGACCCCTGCGGGCAAGGTTCCTTGGTTCCTCCCTCCAGGAAAGAACATGCTTCCTGTCGGTCGTTGCGGACGGGAGCAGGGCTGCACAGCCGGAGGCGCACTCCGGGGTTCCCGACCTCGGGACGGTGCCTCCATGTGCCCCGGTCCAGGGGCGCGGCTCCTGGCGGGTACAGGGCAGGGCCCTGGCCTCGGCTTCACGCCCGCAGCGTCACCACCGCGCACAGCCCGCCGCCCGCGCGATTGCGCAGCACGACGTCGCCGCCGTGCGCGCGCACGACGTTGCGCGCGATCGACAGCCCGAGCCCGGTGCCGCCGGTCTCGCGCGAGCGGCTCGGCTCGCCGCGGTGGAACGGCTCGAACACCCGCTCCAGCAGCTCCTGCGGCACGCCCGGGCCGTCGTCCTCCACCGTGACCGTGACCAGGCCCGCCTCCGGTCCGTGCGTGCCGACCCGCGCGCCGCCGGCGTAGGCGACGGCGTTGCCGACCAGGTTGGCGAAGGCCCGCTTCAGGGCGATCGGCGAGGCGTGCACCACCACCCGCGACGGGCCGAGCCACTCCAGCCGGTCGGCCGCGCCGGGGTGGGCGTCGCCGGCCTCGTCGAGCACGGTGCGCAGCAGGGCGCCGAGGTCGATCGCGGCCATCGGCTCGCGGTCCAGCGCGTCGCGTCCGAACGCCAGCGTGGCCGACACCATCGCCTCCAGCTCGTCGAGGTCGGAGAGGAACCTGTCGCGCAGCTCGTCGTCGTCGATGAACTCCGAGCGCAGCTTGAGCCGGGTGATCGGCGTGCGCAGGTCGTGGCCGATCGCGGTCAGCAGGAAGGTGCGGTTGTCGACGAAGCTGCGGATGCGCGCGGCCATGGTGTTGAAGGCGGCGGCGGCCTTGGCGACCTCGGACGGGCCGCCTTCCGGCAGGGGGGCCGCGTTGACGTCCAGGCCGAGCCGCTCGGCGGCGGCGGCCAGGGTGCGCACGGGTGCCGTGAGCCTGCGCACGGCCCACAGGATCAGCGCCGCCGCCGCCGCGGTCATCGCGAGGAACGCCTCGAGGAAGTCCGGCGACTGGCGGTCCGGGGCGCGGCGCATCGACACGGCGAGGTTGAGCCAGCGCCCTTCCGGCAGCTGCAGCGCCAGGGCGACCGCGCGCAGCCACGGACCGCCGTAGACCCGGATGTCGCGCGGGTACTCCGCCTCCGTCAGCGGCGCCGTGGGCATGTCGACCTCGATCGCGCGCGTGAAGCCGGGCGGCGCGGGCGGCAGGCCGTCGGACTCCGGCGCGGCGTCGAGCGAGGCCCGGCTCAGCTCCTCGGCGAGGTCGCGGACCACGTCGGCCTGGCGCTCCGGGGGCGTGCGCTCCACCACGCGGTAGAAGCGCAGCAGGTGCAGGCCGAGTCCGCGCGCCATCTCGCCGCGCCGCATCAGCCGCTGGTCGGCGGTGTGCATCGCGAGCCCGCCCGCCTGCACCGCCATCAGCCCGGCCAGCACCACCAGCGCCGTGCGCGACGCCAGGCTGCACGGCCACAGCGTGGGCCAGCGTCGGCGCCGCGGCGCGGCGGACGCCGCGGCCCCGCCCAGCTCTGCCGCCGGCGTGCGGGTCAGCACCGGGTCACGCCCGCTCCACGTCCACGGCCAGCACGTAGCCGCCGCCGCGCACGGTCTTGATGAGCTGGGCGTGGCGGCCGTCGTCCTCCAGCTTGCGGCGCAGGCGGCTGATGGCCACGTCGATCGCCCGGTCGAACGGGCCGGCCTGGCGGCCGCGCAGCAGGTCGAGCAGCATGTCGCGGGTCAGCACGCGGTTGGCGCGGTCGAGCAGGGCTGCGAGCAGGTCGTACTCGCCGCCGGTCAGCGCCACCTCCACGCCGTCCGGGCTGAGCAGGCGACGGCGGGCGGGCTCCAGGGTCCAGCCGGCGAAGCGCAGCGCCTTCGCTGTGGCGCCGGAGCGGCGCTCCTCGCGCTCGGTGGTGCGGCGGAGCACGGCGCGCACCCGGGCGAGCAGCTCGCGCGGGTTGAACGGCTTGGCCAGGTAGTCGTCGGCGCCCATCTCCAGGCCGACGATGCGGTCGGTCTCCTCGCCCATCGCGGTCAGCATGATGATCGGCACGTCGCTCGACTGGCGGAGCCAGCGGGCGAAGTCGAGGCCGCCCTCGCCGGGCAGCATCAGGTCCAGGATCAGCAGCTGGTAGTGCCCGGCCGGCAGGGCGCGGCGGGCCTCGCGGGTGTCGCGCGCGGTGGTGACGCGGAACTGGTGGCGCTCGAGGAAGCGCGCGAGCAGGTCGCGGATCTCGCGGTCGTCGTCCACCACCAGGATATGCGGAACGGTTTCCATGGCGGGAGGATACGGCCGAACCGGGGGACCCGGCACCGCCACGTTGCACTTCTTTGCAAACGGGCAGGAAGGCCGGGGCGAGCCCTCTGGAATCCATCCCGAAGGAAAGCCTTTGGTGCGCGGGTCCGGGGGCGCCTGCCCCCGGCGGGTCCAGGGCGGCGCCCTGGCCTTGCTTCAGTCGCCGTAGCCGCGCGGGTGCGCCTCGCGCCACGCGAACGCCGTGCGCACCATGTCGTCGAGCGCCCCCAGCTGCGGCGTCCACCCCGTCTGCGAGCGCAGCCGCCCCGAGGACGCCACCAGGATCGCCGGGTCGCCCGCGCGCCGCGCCGCCTGGCGCACCGGGACCGGGCGGCCGCCGATGCGCTCCACCGACCGGATCACCTCGCGCACGGAGTGGCCGGTGCCGTTGCCGATGTTGTAGGTCACCGAGCCGTGCTCCAGCCGGTCCAGGGCCAGCAGGTGCGCCTGGGCCAGGTCGGTGACGTGGACGTAGTCGCGGACGCAGGTGCCGTCGGGAGTCGGGTAGTCGTCGCCGAACACGTCGAGCGCCTCCCTGCGGCCGAGCGCCGCGTCGATCACCAGCGGGATCAGGTGCGTCTCGGGGTCGTGGTCCTCGCCAAGGCGTCCCTCCGGGTCGGCGCCGGCGGCGTTGAAGTAGCGCAGGCACGCCACGTTCAGGCCGCACAGCCGCGATGCCCAGCCCAGGGCGCGCTCGATGATCAGCTTGCGCTCCCCGTACGGCGAGGACGGGTCGATGCGCGCGTCCGCGTCGATCGGGATCGGCTCGGGCTCGCCGAACAGGTTGGCGGTC
>CAXSER010000322.1:0-3690 GCA_964236315.1 uncultured Acetobacteraceae bacterium
GGCTCTGCCTCAAACTCCGCCAAGGGCCGGGCCCTTGGATCGCCTTCTCTTAAGTGAAGCCGGTCCAGGGGCGGCTCGCCCCTGGCGGGTCCGGGCAGAGCCCGGCCTTGCTTCCTGGTGTGGGCAGCGCGCTACCGCGCGGGTGCCTGCACCGGCGGCGTGGCCTTCGGGCCGAGGAGCTGGCGGTTGATCTGGTTCAGCTCCTTGTCCTCGTCGGAGAGCTGGTGCCCGGACGGCCGCACGCCGGCGCTCTCCTCGCGTGCCTCGACCCCGCCGAGAGTCGGCTGGTAGGACAGGCCGTTCGCGTGGTTCGCGATCTGCGCCGGCGGCTGGGCGTTTTGCGCCAGCGCCGCCGGCACCCCGAGAGCCAGCAGGGCGGCCACTACACGGGTCAGGGTCATCGGGCGTCTTCCTGTGCACAACGGAATGCCGGCACGACGATTCCGGCCTGCCCGACGTCGCACGCGGCCAGTGCGGCCGCAACCATCAGGCGGGACGCTGCGGTGGCAGGATCGTTGCGGCTTGGTCCGGGTCGGGAGACCGGGTGCGGATGGTGGGCGCGACAGGGATTGAACCTGTGACCCCCGCCGTGTGAAGGCGATGCTCTCCCGCTGAGCTACGCGCCCATCCGACCTGCCGGCTTCTAGTGGCATCGCGGCCGGTGCGCAAGCCTCGGCGGGGGCGTGGCGGCGCCTCGACAAGCCCGCACGGATCGTGCGCATTGCGCTTGCCCGCCGGTGCCCGGCGCGGTTCGGCCGCCCGCCTCGGCCAGGCCCACCACCCGGAGACCTCCCGTGCCGAGCAGTGCCGCGATCGACCCCGCCACCCGGATCGGCCACGTCCACCTCAGGGTCGCCGACCTCGAGCGGGCGCTGGGCTTCTACTGCGGCGTGCTCGGCTTCGCGCTGACCCAGCGGATCGGGGACCAGGCGGCGTTCGTCTCGGCGGGCGGCTACCACCACCACATCGGCCTCAACACCTGGGAGAGCCTGGGCGGCCCCCCGCCCGCGCCCGGCACCACCGGCCTCTACCACCTGGCGATCCTCTACCCGGCGCGCGCGGCCCTCGCGGACGCCCTGCGCCGGCTGCGCGACGCCGGGATTCCGCTCGACGGCGCCTCGGACCACGGCGTCAGCGAGGCGCTCTACCTGCGCGACCCCGACGGCAACGGGGTCGAGCTGTACCGTGACCGTGCGGAGCCGGACTGGCCGCGCGGGCCGGACGGCAGGCTCGCCATGGTCACGCGGCGGCTCGACCTCGACGCCCTCCTGACCGAGGCGCCGGTTTGAGCTGGCCTGCGCCGGAGGCCTGCGTTGCGGGCGTGACCCGGCCCGTCGCCAGACGCCGCGCCGCCGCGCACCTTGCCGCCGCCCGCCGTGCCCTGGCCGTGGCATTGCTGCTGCTCGCACCCGCCGCCGTCGCCGCCGAACCCGCGCCGGCTGCCTCCGCCCCCGCTGTCGCCCCGGCCGCCCCGGCGGTCGCAGTGGCCTATGTCGCGTATGCCGCGGCGCTCCCCGTGCTGCGCCTGCACGCCAGCTACGCCATCGGCCCCGCCGCCTACGAGGTGAAGCTCGCCTTCGACACCGCCGGCATGTTCGGCGTCCTGCTGCACGCCCATGTCGACAGCACCGCCACCGGCACCCTGTCGGACGCCCATGCCCACCCCGCGCGCTACTACGCGGTCGGCGACGTCCGCGGGCACCAGCACGTCACCCAGATCGACTACCCCGACGGCCAGCCGCACGTCGTCCGGCTCGCGCCGCCGGTCGAGGAGGAGCGCGAGCCGGTGCCCGCAGCGCGGCAGGCCGGCACCATCGACAACCTCAGCGCCATGGCGGAGCTGATCGCGGCGGTCGCCCGCACCGGGCGCTGCGACGGCAGCCGCCACACCTTCGACGGCCGCAGGCTCAGCGAGCTGTCCGCGCGCACCGTGGGCGAGGAGACGCTGGAGCCCACCGGCCGCTCCACCTTCAGCGGGCGGGCGCTGCGCTGCGACCTGGAGGGGCGACAGATCGCGGGCTTCCCGAAGGACGCCGACCCTGCCTCCGCGGGCAGGCCGCTGCACGGGTCGGCCTGGTTCGCCTCGATCAGCCCGGGCACGCCCGCGGTGCCGGTGCGCATCAGCTTCGAGACGCGCTTCTTCGGGGCGGCCACGGCGTACCTGGTCGCGAAATAAGGGAAGCAAGGCCGGGCTCTGCCCGGACCCGCCAAAGGGCTCGCCCTTTGGAAACCAGTCCCTGGAGTCTTGGCCCGTGGCGCCTCGTGTCCGGCGGGTTGCCGCTGCGGGGCAGGAGCTTGGCGCTGCGTCAGCCGGCCAGTCCGTCCGCCAGCGCGGCGACCTCGTCGAAGCGGACGGCCACGGCGTCGGCGCCCTCCGCCGTGCCGTAGCCCCAGGCGGCGTGGATCGTGCGCAGCCCCGCGCCCCGGCCTGCGGCGATGTCGTGCGCGCTGTCGCCGACCATCACCGCGCGCCCCGCCACGCCGCCGGCCAGCGCCAGGGTCCGGCGCACGTGGTCCGGGTCCGGCTTGCGCACGGCGAAGCTGTCGCCCCCGGTGATCGCCACGAACCGTTCGAGCAGGCCGAGCCGCGCCAGCAGCTGGCGCGCCGGCTCCACCGGCTTGTTGGTGCACACCGCCAGCCGCCAGCCCGCCTCGTGCAGCCGGTCCAGGCCTTCGGGCACGCCGGGGTAGGGCAGGGTGCGGTCCGCGGCGTGCGCCGTGTAGTCGGCCAGGAACTCGCCCTGCGCCGCCTCGTCGGGCACGCGGCCGTGGCGGGCGAAGATCCTGCGCACCAGCACGGCGGCGCCGTCGCCGACCATCGCCGTCACCTCGGCGTCGCTCACCGCGGCCAGCCCGCGCCGCGCCAGCATCCGGCGCGCGGCGTCCGCGAGATCGGGCACCGAGTCCACGAGCGTGCCGTCCAGGTCGAACACCAGCGTGCGCGCCTCCGGGTGCTGCAGGGCGCGGTCGGCGGCGGCGGGGCCGTCCGCGGCGAGGGCTCGATCGTCACCGGACTGGCGCATGGCGGTTCCCCCGACACCGTCCGACATCATTCGTCATCGGCGGCGGCACTCGCGCGTTTGACATGGATCGCACGGCCCCGCTACCGGAGGTGCATGTCAAACACAGCGATCATCCTGGCCGCCGGACAGGGCACGCGCATGCGCTCCCGCCAGCCCAAGGTGCTGCACCGGCTGGCCGGGCGCTCGATGCTGCGCCACCTGATCGGCAGCGCGGAGGCCGTGTTCGACCGCATCGCCGTGGTGGTCGGGCCCGGCATGGACGCCGTCGCCCACGAGGCCGCGCCGCACCCCGGCGTCGTGCAGGCCGAGCGGCGCGGCACCGCCCATGCGGCGCTGCAGGCAGAGGCGCTGTTCGGCGACGGCGACGTGGCCGTGCTGTACGGCGACAACCCGCTGATCTCCGAGGCCACGCTGCGCCGCCTGCTGTCGCGCAGGCGCGAGCCTGGCGTCGGCCTGGCGCTGCTGGCGATGCGGCCGGCCGACCCCGGGCGCTACGGGCGGGTGGTCGAGGCCGCCGGCCCGGACGGCGCCGGCGGCGGGGTCGAGCGCATCGTCGAGTACGCCGACGCCAGCGAGGCGGAGCGCGCCATCGGGCTGTGCAACGCCGGCGTGCTGTGCGCGGCGGCGGCCGACATGGCGCGCTGGCTGCACGCCGTGCGCGCCGACA
>CAXSER010000323.1:0-3667 GCA_964236315.1 uncultured Acetobacteraceae bacterium
CGGGGGAAGGGGGGCGGGGGGGGGGGGGGGGGGGGGGGGGGCGCGGGCCGGGGGGCGGGGGGGCTCGGGGCTGCGTGCGGGGTCAGGCGGCGCGGGTCTCGGGCATGGCGAGGGCGAAGGTGACCAGCGCGACCAGGGCGGCGGCGCCGAGGGCGAGGAAGGCGGTGGTGTAGCCGGCGTGGTCGACGAGCAGGCCGGCGGCGAGGCCGCTCAGCGAGGCGCCGGCGCCCTGGCAGGTGGCGGCGAAGCCCTGGGCGAGGTTGAAGCGGCCGGTGCCGCGGGTGACGTCGGCGATCACCAGCGGGGCCAGCGCGCCGAAGATGCCGGCGCCGATGCCGTCGAGGAGCTGGACGCCGATCAGCCAGGCGCTGTCGTCGGACAGGGTGTAGAGCACGGCGCGCAGCGGCAGGATCGCGAAGGCGGCCAGGAAGATCGGCTTGCGGCCGAGGCGGTCGGCGGTGCGGCCGACCAGCAGCGCCACGGGCAGCATCACGAGCTGGGCGGCGATGATGCACGACGCCATCATCGCGTCGGCCAGGCGGGGGTGGGCGGCGGCGAGCTTCTGGCCGACGAGGGGGAGCAGCGGCGCGTTGGCGAAGTGGAACAGCGCGGCGCACAGGCAGAACACCAGCAGCGGGCGGGAGCGCAGCAGGGCGGACAGGCCGGAGGCGGCGTCGGGTGCCGCATCGGGCGCATCGGCCGGGGGGTCGTGCGGGGCGGGGGAGGCGGGCGCGGCTCCGTGCGTCGTGTCGGGGGCGTCGTCGAGGCCGCGGGCGCGGCGCTGGTCGATGGAGGCGGCGGGGATCGACAGCACCGTGGCGATCGCGGCGACGGCGCAGGCGGGCACGAGGAGGAACACCGCGCGCTGCGACACGGCGTAGCCGACGGCGCCGACGGCGAGCGCGATCGCCACGTTGCCGGCGTGGTCGAAGGCGGAGCTGCGGCCGAGGCGGCGGGCCAGGGCGGCGCGCGTGGTCAGGCCCAGCGTCAGGGCGGCGACCGCGGGGCCGAACACGTCGCCGGCGACGGCCATCGCGGCGTTGGCCAGGGTGACGGGCCAGAACCCGGGCAGGGCGAACAGGGTGGCGGCGCCGAGCGCCAGGACGACCAGGGCGGCGGCGACGGCGCCGCGCCTGGCGCGGGTGGAGTCGATGGCGGCGCCGATCGGGGTCTGCACGAGCAGGCCGAGCAGGCCGGCGAGCGTGGTCATCAGGCCGACGGCGGACTGCGTCCAGCCGCGCTCGGTGACCAGGAAGACGTTGAGGAACGGGCCGAGCGCGCCGCGCACGTCGGCGAGCAGGAAGTTCAGCGCGTCGAGCGCGCGGGGGGAACGGACGGCGGGCTCGGTCATGGGGGCCTCGGCTGGGGCGACAGGCAGGAAGGCAGGGCCGGGCGCTCCCTCCGCCGGCCATTCCGACGGCCCGGGCGGGCCATCGGAGGGAGCCGCTCCTGGACCTGCCCTGCTTGAGTGCTGGTTTCCGAAGGCGAGCCTTCGGCGGAGTCCGGAGGCGGAGCCTCTGGCCTTGCCTGCTGCGGCCCGCTCAGAAGATGGCGATGAGCGCGATGCCGCCGACCATCAGGACGCCGCCGAGGACGCGCCAGATGTTGAGCGCGTGCACGTCCATGTTCAGCAGGCCGAAGTGGTCGATCGCCAGCGAGAACAGGATGTTGGCGGTGATCAGCAGGCCGTTGAACGGGCCCGCGCCGATGCGGTTGACGAACAGCAGGCCGGCGAACACGGCCACCGCGCCGGTCAGGCCGCCGATCGGGGCCCACCAGGGCATGTCGGCCAGATCCTGCGCGGTCGGCAGCGGGCGGGGCATGATCGCGAACAGGGCGGCGAACAGGAACACGATCAGCGCGAACGACACCGTGGCGGCGAGCCAGGGGTTGGTCATCGACTTGTTGAGCTGGCCGTTCATGGAGTTGCCGGCGGCCTGCAGGACGCCGGCGAACAGGATGAAGGGGTAGAGCCAGGCTGCGCTCATGGGCGTGAATCCTTTTCGGTAGGGGAAGGAAGAAAGGTCGAGGCTCCGCCTCGAGCTCCGCCAAAGGCTCGCCTTTGGAAACCTTGACTTGAGTGGGGCCGGGCCAGGGGCGGCCCGCCCCTGGCGGGTCCGGGCGTGGCTGGCCGGAGGTTCCGGTGGCCTTCCCGGGCCGTTGGGATGGCCAGCGGAGGGAGAGCCCAGGCCTGCCTGCCGTTCATCCGACGAGCAGGAGGCCGGCGAGGGCGAGCAGGAGGGCGGGGGGCATCACCAGGGCGCCGAGGCGGAGGAACCGCCAGAAGCCGACGCTCTGGCCGTCGCGGCGGAGCGCGGTCAGCCACAGGATCGTCGCCAGCGAGCCGGTGACGGACAGGTTCGGGCCGAGGTCGACGCCGACCAGCAGGGCGTCGGTGACGGCCTGCGGCGGGCGGGCCTGGGTGATGGCGTCGGCGGCGACCAGGCCGGCGGGCAGGTTGTTCACGAGGTTGGAGCCGAAGGCGATGGCGGCGCCGGCGGCCCAGGCGGTGGACTGCGGGGCCTGCGCGGCCGCGTCGTGCAGGAAGGCGGCGAGGCGGGCGAGGACGCCGGTGTGGCCGAGGCCCTCGACGAGCACGAACAGGCCGGCGACCAGGGGGAGCACCGCCCAGGAGATGTCGCGCAGCACGGGCCAGGGGGACTGGCGGCCGGCGACGAGGACGGCGGCGGCGGTGAGCGCGCCGGCGACGGCGGTCGGCAGGCCGAGCTGGATGTCGAGCGAGGAGGCGGCGAGCAGGACGGCGGCGGTCAGCGCCAGGCCGGCAGCGGCGATGCGGCCGCCGGTCGACAGCGCGGGCTGCTCGATGTCGGTGGAGATGGGGTCGGCGAGGGAGCGGCGCTGGGTGATGCGCAGCACGGCGTAGGTCGCGGCCACGGCGAGCAGCGAGGGCAGGGCGAAGTGGGCGAGCCAGGCGGGGAGCGGGGGGGTTCTGCTGGCGTAGAGGACGAGGTTGGCGGGGTTGGAGATGGGGAGGATGAAGCTCGCGGCGTTGGCGATGAAGGCGCAGGTGAACAGGTACGGCAGGGGGTCGCGCACGTCGGCGGCCTTCGTCGCGGCCATCACGGCGGGGGTGAGCACGACGGCGGCGGCGTCGTTGGACAGGAAGGCGGTGACGACGGTGCCGACGCCGTAGATCAGCAGGAACAGGCGCGGCGCGGAGCCGCGGGCGCGGCGGGCGGCCTGGGCGGCGACCCAGTCGAACAGCCCTTCGCGGCGGGCGATCTCGGAGAGCAGCATCATTCCGGTGAGGAACAGGTAGACGTCCGTGCCCTTCGACACGGCGCCGAGCGCGTCGTGCCAGGGGAGCAGGCCGAGCACCACGAGGAGCACGGCGCCGGCAACCGCCCAGATGGCCTCGGGGAGGTCGAAGGGGCGGGTGATGACGGCGGCCGTGGAGAGCGCGGCGATCAGCCAGGTGGCGAGGTTCGGGGTCAACGGGCGGGGTGTTCCTGGCTGGGGAGGAAGGAAGGCCAGAGGCTCTGCCTCTGGACTCCGCCAAAGGCTCGCCTTTGGAATCCCTGACTTGAGTGAAGGGTTGCCAAAGGGCTCGGCCCTTTGGCGGGTCCGGGCGGAGGTGCCCGAAGGTTCCGGTGGCCCCCTTGGGCCATTGGAATGGGCACCGGAGGGAGAGCCCGGCCTTGCTTGC
>CAXSER010000324.1:0-3666 GCA_964236315.1 uncultured Acetobacteraceae bacterium
CCCGCCCCCCCTCGATGCCGGCTTCCTCGACGCCATGTGCGACGACCTCAATACTCCCCGCGCTCTTGCCGCCCTCCACGCCCTGGCCGCCCGGGGCAGGGCAGGGGACCCCGCTGCGGCCGCCGCCCTGCGCGCCGCCGGTCGCCTCCTCGGTCTGTTCGCCTCCACCCCTGACGCCTGGTTTCGCGGCAGCGGCCGCGTCGTCCCGGTCACCGCCTCTCTGCACGCGACTGCCGTGGCCATCGCCACTCTCGACCCGTCCACCCTTGACACTCCCGCGATCGAGTCCGCCATCGCCGCCCGCCTCGCCGCCCGCGCCGCAAAGGACTGGGCCGGGGCCGACGCCATCCGCGACCGCCTCGCCGCCCAGGGCATCGTGCTGGAGGATAAGGCCGGCGCCACCACTTGGCGCCGCGCCTGACGCGACTCGCCATCCACGCGCCCGCCCCGCCGCCCGCACGCTCTGCCCGCCATGCGCCGCGGCCCCTCACACGCCCAGCCAGGCGCCCCGCCCCTAGCGTCCGCGCCCACCGCCCCCCGCCCGCCCCCGAGACAAGGACCCCGCCCCATGACCCCGAGACACGCCCCCTCATGCGCCCTCGCCCTGGCCGCCCTGCTCCTGGCCGCCCTCCCCGCCCACGCCCAGACCACCCCCCCCAACGCCGCCCCCACGCCCCCCGCCGCCATGGGCGCCATGCCCGGCCACGCCATGGCCACCCCCGCCTCCCCCGACACCGGCCTCGCCCCCGCCACCCCCTCGACCGACGCCTACCGCCACGCCATGACCGCGATGCACGACGCCATGATGGCCGCCCCCTACACCGGCGACGCCGACCGCGACTTCGTCTCCGGCATGCTCGCCCACCACCAGGGCGCCCTCGACATGGCCCGCGTCGAGCTGCGCTACGGCCGCGACCCCGCCATGCGCCGCCTCGCCCAGGACATCATCGTCGCCCAGACCCGCGAGATCGCCCACATGCGCGACTGGCAGGCCCGCCACGGCCACGCCCGCTGACCCCCGCACCCGCCCGGACGCGTCCCGCATGACCGGCCGCGACGGCGGCGCCCCCCTCGTCCCCCTCGGCAACACCCCCGTCGTCATCCTCGTGCGCCCCCAGCTCGCCGACAACATCGGCGCCGTCGCCCGCGCCATGGCCAACGGCGGCCTGTTCGAGCTGCGCCTGGTCGCCCCCCGCGACGGCTGGCCCCAGGAGAAGGCGTGGCGCATGGCCTCCGGCGCCGACCGCATCCTCGACGCCGCCACCGTCCACGACGACCTCGCCTCCGCGACCCATGGCCTGCACCACGTGTTCGCGACCTGCCCCCGCCCGCGCCACGTCACCAAGCCCGTCCTCACCGCCCGCGGCGCCGCCGCCGAACTCCGCGAGATCTGCGCCCGCGACCTCCGCGCCGGCCTCCTCTTCGGCCCCGAACGCGCCGGCCTCGACCGCGACGACCTCGCCTGCGCCGACACCCTGGTGCGCTACCCGCTGAACCCCGCCTTCATGTCCCTCAACCTCGCCCAGGCCGTCATGGTCATGGCCTACGAGTGGTGGAGCGCGGCCGACGACACCCCCCCGCGCAGCCTCCACACCCACGAGACCCGCGTCGCCACCAAGGGCGACCTCGACCGCTTCCTCGGCCACCTCACGCAGGAGCTCGACGCCTGCGGCTTCCTCCGCAACCTCCCGAAGCGCCCCGGCATGGTCCAGAACCTGCGCCACCTGTTCCAGCGCGGCGAGGTCACCGAACAGGAGCTGCGCACGCTGCACGGCGTCGTCACCGAGCTCGCCCTCGGCCGCCGCCTCCGCGGTCGCACGGAGGACTAGGAAGCAAGGCCGGGCTCTGCCCGGACCCGCAAAGGGTCCGAGGACCCTTTGATCCCATGACTCAGGCAGGGAAGCCCAGGCTACATACTCCCATACCGAAACGTGGTTCTTTCATAGACACGCCGGGAATTGTGGTTAATCCTATTCACTGCAACAGCGTGTGAATAGGCGATCCATGACCCGCCCGACCCAGCCCTCCCGCCGCTCCTTCCTGACCTGCACCGCCGCCGTCGCCGCCACCGCCGCGTCCGCCCTCGCCCCCGCGGCCCGCGCCGGCGAGGACGCGCCCGACGCCCGCGCCGCCCGCAGCCCCCGCTCCGGCCCCGTCGGCTACACCTCCTTCATCAACCCCAGCGCCGAGATCGCCACGGACAGCTTCTCCATCGGCGCCCAGAGCCTGATCGAGGGCTTCGTCTCCCTGCAGGGCCGCTCCGCCCGCCTCGGCAACGCCGCCGACCTGCAGGACAACGACCGCCTGCTCGACCACCCCGCCTCCCCCGGCGACCTCGTCATCGGCGACGGCTCCTTCACCGCCCACGGCGTGACCTTCATCGGCCGCGTCCGCGTCGGCGAGGCCTGCGGCACCGTCATCAACGCCGTCGTCCAGAACGCCACCATCGGCGACGCCAGCCTCACCGCCTTCACCGCCCAGATCCTCGGCGCCGACCCGAACCGCCCGATCCGCATCCCCGACGCCAGCCTGGTCCTGTTCGGCGCCCGCATCACCGACCAGTCCCAGGTCGCCGCTAACACCATGGCGATCCCGACCTCGTTCTCCCTCTTCGCCTCCGACGTCGACTCCGAGAACGTCCTCCTCGCCCGCGCCTACAACGTCCTCTACCGCGCCGCCGCCCGCATCACGCCGTTCTCCTCGGCCGCCGGCGCTCCCGGCAACCCCGGCGAATCCTTCCCCGACGTCGCCACCGCCTTCGGCCGCTTCTCCACCGGCCCCGCCACCCTCGACCGCCGCGGCACCGGCGTCATCCCCGCGCGCCAGGCCGGCCTCGGCGACCTCGGCTTCTCCACCTTCCAGCCCCTCTCCCCCGTCCCAACATCCTCCATCCCCGCCCCCGACCAGGGCGGCGCCGACGCCCCCCCGTCCACCAGCCCCAAGGCCGCCGCCCGCTTCATCATCCCCCGCGTCGCCTCCCCCGAGCTGGTCGACCGCCACGCCATCCTGATCGGCGGCGTCGAGCTCGCCCCAGGCGTGCGCGTCGGCCCCGGCTCCTACCTCCACGCCGGCGACAGCCCCGCCGTCTCGATCGGGCCCGACACCCGCATCGGCCGCAACACCTCGGTGCACGAGCTGACCTTCACCTCGACCCGCATCGGCGCCAACTGCACCATCGGCGACCGCGTGGTCCTGCACGGCCCGCTGGAGATCGGCGACAACGTCAGCATCGGCGACCGCACCGTCCTGTTCGGCCCCTCCGTGGCCAGCGGCGTGCGCATCGGCCGCAACGTCCTCGCCTTCGGCCCGATCGCCATCACCCAGGACGTCCCCGACGACACCATCCTCGTGCCCCCCGGCAACGAGTTCCTCATCGCCCCCTCGCACCCCGCGGGCCGCGGCACCCTCACCCAGCACGCCGAGATGCGCCGCCAGTGGCGCGAGGCCCAGTCGCGCGGGGGCGGCTGCGGCTGCGGCGTCGGCATCATGCTGCACCAGTGCGCCTGACCGGGAAGCAAGGTCGGGCTCTCCCTCCGCTGGTCATTCCAATGGCCCAAGGAAGCCACCGGAACCTTCGGCCAGCTACGCCCGGACCCGCAAAGGGTCCAAGGACCCTTTGATCCCCTTGCTCAAGGAAGGCCAGTCCAGGGCGGCTCGCCCTGGCGG
>CAXSER010000325.1:0-3664 GCA_964236315.1 uncultured Acetobacteraceae bacterium
GGGTGATCGCGCTGACCGGCGACCTCGACGCGGCCGAGCGCGCCGCCGACCTCCGCGCCGCGCTCGCGGGATGGGTCGTCGTACCGCAGCGGGGTGAGGGGTTCGACGAGCGCCTCGCCGCCGCCCACGCCTGTGCCGCCCCCGCCTGCGCCCGTTCCGCCCGCGCCCACGCCGTTCCCGCTCTCGCCCACGCCGCCCGCGCCGCCCACGCCGCCCACGCCGCTCACGCCTTGGGCTCCCGCTGCAGGCGCTTGCAGTAGTACAGCCCGCTGATCGTGCGCCCGCCGACGCGCGCGTAGGCCGGGTGGGTGCCCCAGTGCTCGTAGCCCAGCGACTCGTAGAGCGCGATCGCCGCCGTCTGCGTCTCGCGCACGTCGAGGTTGAGCACCTGGTAGCCCAGCGCGCGCGCCCCCTCCTCCGCCGTCGTCGTCATCAGCCGCGCCAGCCCGAACCCGCGCGCGTACGGCGCCACGAAGGCGTGCATCAGCGTCGCCGCGAACGCCTGCGCCTCGTTGTTGCGCGGCGGCCGCACCAGCTGCGCCGAGCCCACCACCACCCCGTCGAGCCGCGCCACGAACAGGGATCGCTCCGGCACCATCAGCACGCCCGCGAAGTAGCGCTCCAGCGCCGCGCGCCCCGGCGGCGTCACCCAGCCGAAGCCGCCGCCCTCCAGGATCGCCGCGTCCGTCGCCTCGCACAGCGCCATCAGGTCGTCCTCGTCGAGCCGGCCGACGCGCTCGACCGCCACCACGCCGATGCGCACGCCGGGCAGCACGGGCCCGCGGTCGCCGGTCACGGCGTCCACCGCAGGAAGTTGGCCAGGATGCGCAGCCCCACCGACTGGCTCTTCTCCACGTGGAACTGCGTGCCCGCGCGGTTGCCGCGCGCCACGATCGCCGGCACCGCGCCGCCGTACTCGGCGCTCGCCAGCACGTCCGCCGGGTCGTGGCCGCGCAGCGCGTAGCTGTGCACGAAGTACACGTGCTCTCCGTCCTCGACGCCGTGCAGCAGCGGGTGGTCCGGCCGGTGCAGGTCGAGCGCGTTCCATCCCATCTGCGGCAGCCGCAGCCCAGGCGCCTCCATGCGCGCGATCTCGCCGGGAAGCCAGCCGAAGCCCTGCGTCACCCCGTGCTCCAGCCCGCGCTCCGCCATCAGCTGCATCCCCACGCAGATCCCCAGGTAAGGCGCCCCTGCCGCCACCCGCGCCTCGATCGCATCGCGCAGCCCCGGGATCGACGCCACGCCCGCCGCGCAGTCCGCGAACGCGCCCTGCCCCGGCAGCACCACGCGGTCCGCCCGCAGCACCTCCTGCGGGTCCGAGGTGACCACGATCTCCGCCGCCAGTCCCTCGCGCTCGGCCACCGCCACCAGGGCGCGCGACGCCGACGCGAGGTTGCCGCTGCCGTGGTCCACCACCGCGACCCGCATCACGTCCGCTCCGCCAGCACCGAGCGCATCCAGCCGTCGCGCAGGTCGGTGCGCGCGTCGAGCAGCCGCGCCATCGCCGCGTCCCGCCCCCGCGCCACCACCACCCCCGCCATCCGCAGCCCGCGCCGCCGCAGGCTCCAGCGGCGCAGGTCCTGACCGAGCAGCCCCTGCAGCACCACCACCGCCGCCACCCCCGGCGGGAACAGCGCGCCGCAGACCGCCCACAGCGCGGCCACCAGCAGCGCCGGCAGCCAGGCGCCGACGGCCGCGAACCACAGCGGGCCGAGGAACAGCGCGCCCCAGGAGAAGCGCTCGGGCACCAGCGTCACGCCGGCGTTGCGCGGGGCGGCCGCGTCGTGCGGGGCGGGGCGGACGTGGACCGTGTAGCGGCGCATCAGCCGCGGGCCGGGAAGAAAGCAAGGCCGGGCTCTGCCCGGACCCGCAAAGGGTCCGAGGACCCTTTGATCCCATGACTCAAGAGAAGCCGGTCCAGGGCGGCTCGCCCTGGCGGAGTCCAGAGGCAGAGCCTCTGGCCTTGCTTCCTGTCGGTCACAGCGACCCCTTCGTCGACGGGATCGCGCCCTCTGCCCGCGGGTCCGGCTCCGCCGCCATGCGCAGCGCCCGCGCCACCGCCTTGAACGCCGCCTCGGCCACGTGGTGCGCGTTGCGCCCGGCGCGCCGGGTGACGTGCAGGGTCAGCAGGCCGTTCATGGCGAAGGCGCGGAAGAACTCCTCGAACAGCTCGGTGTCCATCAGGCCGACCTTGTCGCGTTCGAACGCCACGTCCCAGGCGAGGAACGGCCGGCCCGACAGGTCCAGCGCCGCCTCGACCAGCGCCTCGTCCATCGGCAGCAGCGACTGGCCGTAGCGCCGGATGCCGCGCTTGTCGCCGACCGCGCGGGCCAGCGCCTGGCCGAGCACGATGCCGACGTCCTCGGTGGTGTGGTGGAAGTCGATGTGGAGGTCGCCCCTCGCGCGCACCGCGAGGTCGAGCATCGAGTGCCGCGCGAAGGCGGTCAGCATGTGGTCGAGGAAGCCGATGCCGGTGTCGACGTCCGCGGTCCCTGCGCCGTCGAGCGACAGGGTCACGGCGATGTCGGTCTCTGCGGTGCGGCGCGCCACGGTGGCGCTGCGGGAGGGGGGCAGGTCGTCCATGGCTGTTGACTACAGGAACACCGCGCGCCCCGCCAAGCGCGACCGTCCGGCGGGGCGGGCACGATCGCGTTCGCCCCGGCCCGCTATGCCGCGCGCATCGCCTCCATGAAGCCGCCGACCGCGTCCGAGACGGCGGCGCAGCGCTCGCTGAGGCGCCCGGCGGCGACGCGGCCGACGGAGGCCGCGGTGCCGGTGCGCCCGGTGCTGTCGGCCAGCGCGTCCAGCGTCGCGGACACGCTTTCCGTGCCCTGCGCCGCGTGCCGGGCGCTGCGGCCGATCTCGCGCGTCATGGCGTGCTGCTGCTCGACCGCGGCGGCCACGGCGGCGGTCAGCCCGCCCAGCTCGCCGATGGTCGCGGAGATGCCGCCGATCGCGGCCACCGCGCTCGTGGTCTCGGACTGGATCGCGCGCACGTGGGCCTCGATCTCGTCGGTGGCGCGCGCGGTCTGCGCGGCCAGCACCTTGACCTCGCTGGCCACCACGCTGAACCCCTTGCCCGCGTCGCCGGCGCGCGCCGCCTCGATGGTGGCGTTGAGCGCCAGCAGGTTGGTCTGCGCCGCGATGCCGCGCACCAGGCCCACGATCTCGCCGATGCGCGCGGCGCCGGCGGCCAGGTGCTGCACCATGCTGTCGGTGCGCCCCGCCTCCTCCGTCGCCAGGCCGGCGACCACCGCCGCGCGGGCCATGTGCTCGGTGATCTGGCGCACCGAGAGCGAAAGCTCCTCCACCGCGTCGGTCACCGCGTGCATCCCGGTCGCGGTCTGGCCGGAGGCGATCGCCAGCGCGCCGGTGCGCGACATCGCCTCCGCCGCCGCCTCCGCGAGCGCGCGCGCGGTGCCGTCGACCTCGGACGCGGCGCTCGCCGCCTCGCTCACCAGCCCGCCGACGTCGGACTCCAGGCGGGCTGCGAGCAGCAGGGCGCCCGCGCGGCGCTCCGCCTGCACGCGCAGCTGCAGCGCCGCCTGCTGGGCGAGCGCCTCCTCGGTCGCGGCCCCCGCCGGGCCCGCGGCCAGCGCCCCCTGCACCGCCCAGGCGTAGATCGGAAGGGCGTCGCGTGGGAACAGAGAGATGAGCGCCGTCT
>CAXSER010000326.1:0-3660 GCA_964236315.1 uncultured Acetobacteraceae bacterium
AGCAAGGCCGGGCTCTGCCCGGACCCGCCAGAGGCTGGGCCTCTGGACTGCCTTCCCCAAGAGAGGCGATCCAAGGGCCCGGCCCTTGGCGGAGTTCGAGGCAGAGCCTCAACCTTGCTTCCTCAGACCTGCTTGATCTCGCGTTCCTTCTCGACGAGCGACTCGTCGATCCGCTTGACGTAGGAGTCCGTGAGCTTCTGCACCTCGTCCGCCCAGTCCTTGACCTCGTCCTCGGCGATCTCGTTCCTCTTCTCGAAGGTCTTGATCTGGTCCATGCCGTCGCGCCGCACGCCGCGCACCGCGATGCGCGCGCCCTCGCCGTAGCGCCCCGCCGCCTTGGCCAGCTCCACGCGACGCTCCGCCGTGAGCTGCGGCAGCGGCACCCGCAGCGTCTGCCCGTCCGTCATCGGGTTCAGCCCCAGCCCGCAGTCGCGGATCGCCCGCTCCACCGCGCCCACCAGCGTGCGGTCCCACACCTGTACCGTGATCATCCTCGGCTCCGGCACCCCGATGGTGCCCACCTGGGTGATCGGCACCTCCGACCCGTACGCCTCGACCTTGACCGGCTCCAGCAGCGCCGGGCTGGCCCGCCCGGTGCGCAGCCCCCCGAAGTCGCGGCGCAGCGTCTCCATGGCGCCGTCCATGCGCCGCGTCAGGTCGGCCTTCAGGCTGGTCAGGTCAGCAGGCATCGCACTCTCCCCAATCCGCCGGCCGGCCCACGCCGCCGCTCGCCAGCCTCATCCCCGACCCGGCCGCCCGCGCCGGACACACCCGCACCGGCCAAGCCCGATCCGCCCACGCCAGTCCTGCGCAAGCCCGATCCGCCCAGGCCCGGCCCGCTCACGCCGCCGGCCTCGGCTCCACGATCCGCGTGAACCGCCCCTCGCCCCGCACCACCTGCGCGAAGGCGCCGGGCGCGTGGATGTTGAACACCACGATCGGCAGCCCGTTCTCCCGCGCCAGGCTGATCGCCGCCGCGTCCATCACCTTCAGGTCGCGCGCCAGCACGTCGTGGTACGTCAGCTCGTCGAACCGCTCCGCCCCCGGGTCGCGCCTCGGGTCCGCCGAGTACACCCCGTCGACCTGCGTGCCCTTGAGCAGCACGTCGCACTGCATCTCCGCGGCCCGCAGCGCCGCCGCCGTGTCCGTGGTGAAGAACGGGTTGCCCGTCCCCGCCGCGAACACCACGACGCGCCCCTTCTCCATGTGCCGCTCCGCCCGCCTGCGGATGTAGGGCTCGCAGATGTTGGGCATGGTGATCGCCGACTGCACGCGCGTCGGCACCGCGCAGCGCTCCAGCGCGTTCTGCACCGCCAGCGCGTTCATCACGGTGGCCAGCATCCCCATGCTGTCCGCCTGCGCCCGGTCCATGCCGCCCGCCGCCGCGGAGACGCCCCGGAAGATGTTGCCCCCGCCGATCACCAGGCAGACCTGCACGCCCTGCGCCACCACGTCGGCGATGTCGGCCGCCACCCGTCGCACCATGTCGACGTCGAGCCCGTAGTCCCGCCGCCCCATCAGCGCCTCGCCGGACACCTTCAGGAGGACACGCTTGTAGGGGAGGTGATCGGGCATGCGCATCCGCGGCTGTGAGGGCGCCACGGTATAGGTCCGGGCGGCACGGCTCACAAGCAAGAGAAGGGAAGGCCAGGGCGCCGCCCTGGACCCGCCAGGGGCAGCGCCCCTGGACCGGCACGACGAAGCGGGACTCCGAACCCCGCGTCCGGGTTTCCAAAGGCGAGCCTTTGGCGGGGTCCAGGGGCAGAGCCCCCGGCCTTGCCTACTGCGCGGCCACGCCCGCCGTCGCCGCGACCTCGGCGGCGAAGTCGCTCTCCGCCTTCTCGATGCCCTCGCCCAGCGTGAACCGCGCGAACCCCGACAGCTTCGCCCCGGCCTTGGCGACGACCGCCTTCACCCGGCTCTCCCCGTCGTGCACCCACACCTGCTCCAGCAGCACGACCTCCTCGTAGTACTTCCGGATGCGACCATCGACCATCTTGTCGATGATCGCCTCTGCCTTGCCCGACGCCCGCGCCTGGTCCGCCAGCACCGAGCGCTCGCGCTCCAGCGCCGACCCGTCGACCCCGGTGATGTCCAGCGCCTCCGGCCGCGTCGCCGCCACCTGCATGCCCACCTGGCGCCCGAGCAGCTCCAGCGCCTCGATCTCCGACGCACCCTCGACGCCCACCAGCACGCCGATCTTGCCCAGCCCCTGCTTCAGCGGCTGGTGCACGTAGGACGCCACCACCCCCTGCTGCACGCCGAGCACCCGGATGCGCCGGATCGTCATGTTCTCGCCGATCGTGGCGACCAGCTGCACCAGCTCCTCGGCCACCGTGCGCCCCGTCCCCGGATACGCCGCCGCCTTGAGCGCCTCGACGTCCTCGCCGCTCTGCAGCGCGATCTGCGCGACCGCGGAGACGAACCCCTGGAACGCCTCGTTGCGCGCCACGAAGTCGGTCTCGGCGTTGACCTCGACCATCGCGGCCCGGCCCTGCTCGGAGGCGACCCCGATCAGCCCCTCGGCCGCGACCCGCCCGGACTTCTTCGCCGCCTGCGACAGGCCCTTCTTGCGCAGCCAGTCGACCGCCGCCTCGGTGTCGCCGCCGGTCTCGGTCAGCGCGCGCTTGCAGTCCATCATGCCCGCGCCGGTCTTCTCGCGCAGGTCCTTCACCAGAGCCGCCGTGATCTCGGCCATGCACTCTCTCCTGTGGTCTCGCCCGCGACCCTGGGCCCGCCTGGGCCGCCCGCGTCGCCGGGCCTGAAAATCGGCCCTGAAAACCGGCCCTGAAAACCGGCCCTGAAAACCGGATCGGGGAGGCCGCATCCCGGACCGCCCGAATGGACGCCCCCGGCACGACCTCCCCGCTCGCCACGCCCGCAGCGCCGGCCCCCGGGACGAACCCGGACGGCCGGCGCCCCGGCTCAGCTCACGGTCGCGAGCGGCTCCGGCATGTTCACCTCCGGCATCACCTCCATCGGCAGCTCCTCTGCGCCGCCGATGTCCTGCCCCGATGCCGCCATCTCCGCGCTGATGCCGTCGAGCACCGCGCCCGAGATCAGCTCGCAGTACAGCGTGATCGCCCGGATCGCGTCGTCGTTGCCCGGGATCGGGTACGTCACGCCCGCAGGATCGGAGTTGCTGTCGAGGATGGCGATCACCGGGATGCCCAGCTTGTTCGCCTCCTCGACCGCCAGCTTCTCCTTGTTGGTGTCGATGATGAACAGGATGTCGGGCAGCCCGCCCATCTCCTTGATCCCGCCCAGCGAGCGCTCCAGCTTCTCCTGGTCGCGCGTGATCTCCAGGACCTCCTTCTTGGTCAGCCCCGTCACGTCGCCGGCCAGCATCTCCTCGATCTGGCGCAGCCGCTTGATGCTGCCCGTGATCGTCTTCCAGTTCGTCAGCATCCCGCCCAGCCAGCGGTGGTTGACGTAGTACTGCCCGCAGCGCCGCGCCGCCTCGGCGACATGCTCGGCCGCCGCCCGCTTGGTGCCCACGAACAGCACGCGCCCGCCCGCCGCCGTCGTGTCGCGCGTGGCGCGCAGCGCCCGGTCGAGCATCGGCACGGTCTGCTGCAGGTCGAGGATGTGGACCTGGTTGCGGATGCCGAAGATGTACGGCCCCATGCGCGGGTTCCAGCGCCGCGTGTGGTGGCCGAA
>CAXSER010000327.1:0-3660 GCA_964236315.1 uncultured Acetobacteraceae bacterium
GCCCTGGACCGGCGCACGGGAACTGCGGCGGGTCGGGCGGGGTTGAGGCGCTTGGCTTCAATGCGGGTTTCCAGAGGCGAGCCTTTGGCGGGTCCAGGGCAGAGCCCTGGCCTTGCCTTCGCGCCGCCGCAGCACGGGATTTACGATCATGGCGATGAGCTACCTGCACACGATGATCCGGGTGCGCGACCTGGAGGCCAGCATCGGCTTCTACGCGCTGCTGGGGATGCACGAGCTGCGGCGCAGCGAGGTTCCGGCGGGCAAGTACACGCTGGCGTTCGTGGGCTACGCGGACAACGCGAACGGCCAGGCGGAGATCGAGCTGACGCACAACTGGGAGCAGGCGGAGGCGTACGAGGTCGGCACCGGCTTCGGGCACCTCGCGGTGGGCGTGCCGGACGTGGCGGCGGCGTGCGAGGCGGTGCGCGCGGGCGGCGGCAAGGTGACGCGCGAGGCGGGGCCGGTGAAGCACGGCACGACGGTGATCGCGTTCGTCGAGGACCCCGACGGCTACAAGATCGAGCTGATCGAGCGGGCCTGAGGGTCCGGCGCGGAGGCGTGCGCCGCGTGGGCGGGGCGGAGGTGGGCGGGTGCTGAACCCGCTGGACTACGTGCTGCCGCGCACGGTGCGGGTGGGGGTGACGGGGCTGGCGCGGGCGGGGAAGACGGCGTTCCTCACCTCGCTGGCGGCGAACCTGCTGGCGCACGGGGCGGGGCTTGAGGTGCTGCCGTCGCTGGCGGGGCGGGTGACGCGGGTGGCGCTGTCGCCGTCGGGGGCGACGGGGCTGCCGCGGTTCGACCAGGCGGCGCATCTGGCGGCGCTGGCGGCGGACCCGCCGCGCTGGCCGGAGCGGACGGGGGCGGTGTCGCTGCTGGCGCTGGACCTGGAGGTGGTCGGGCGGGGAGTCGCGGACACGATGCTGCCGGCGCGCAGGCTGCGGCTGGAGCTGCTGGACTACCCAGGGGAGTGGCTGCTGGATCTGCCGCTGCTGGCGCAGGATTTCTCCGGGTGGTCGGGCGAGGTGCTGCGGCGGCTGGAGGCGCCGGAGGCGGCGGGGGTCGCGGGGGAGTTCCTGGCGTTCGTGGCGGCGATCCCGGCGGGGGTGGCGGCGGGGGACGCGCTGGTGGGGGCGGGGCAGCGGCTGTACCGGCGCACGCTGGAGCGGCTGAGGGACGAGCTGGGGCTGTCGTTCCTGCAGCCGGGGCGGTTCCTGATGCCGGCGCCGGGGCCGGAGCCGGTGTGGGGGGCGTTCTTCCCGTTCGTTGCCCAGGGCGGGGGCGAGGGCGGGCTGGCGTCGCTGATGGCACAGCGGTTCGAGGCGTACAAGGGGGCGGTGCGCGACGATCTGGTGTCGCCGCTGTTCGGGTCGCTGGACCGGGTGGTGGTGCTCGCCGACCTGCTGAGCGCGCTGCATGCGGGCGCGCCAGCGTTCGCGGACGCGGAGGCGGCGCTGGCGGCGGCGGCCGGCGCGCTGCGCTGGCGGGGGTCCTGGGTGGAGGCGCTGGGGGCGCTGGCGACGCTGCGGCTGCCGCCCAGGGTGATCCGGCGGGTGGCCTACGCGGCGACCAAGGCGGACCATGTCGCCGAGCGGCAGCGGGGGAACCTGGCGGCGCTGGTGCGCTCGATCGTGGCGGGGCCGGGGGTGGCGGCGGCCAGCTTCGCGATCGCGTCGGTGCGGTGCACGGAGGATTTCGTGTGGACGCTGGAGGGGCACCCGGTGTCGGCGGTGCGCGGGCGCAGGCTGGGGGACGAGCGGGTGACCCGGTCCTATCCCGGGGAGGTGCCGGACCGGGCGCCAGGGGCGTCGAAGGCGGAGGAGTTCTGGGCGCACCCGTTCCTCGCGCTGCCGGAGTTCGAGCCGATGCGGCTGCCGGGGCAGGGAAGGGCGGGGGTGCCGGCGGTGGGGCTCGACGGGCTGGTGGCGTTCCTGCTGGGGGATCTGCTGTGACGCGCGAAGCAAGGCCAGGGCTCTGCCCTGGACCCGCCGGGGGCGAGCGCCCCCGGACCCGCACATGGAAGAGAAGGCTTCGGAATGCCGGTCCAGGGGCGGCTCGCCCCTGGCGGGTCCAGGGCAGAGCCCTGGCCTTTTCCGGCCGCGCGGCATGAAGAGGCCGACGCCGCGGATCGAGACGGACGAGCCGGCCGCAGCGGTCGAGCCGGTGGCGGTGCGGGTGGCCGAGGTCGTGGTGCCGGCGGAGGTGGCGGTGCGGCCGGCGCCGCGGATCGAGGTCGAGGGCGGGCGGGCGGGGCGGCTGGAGGCGCCGGAGCTGGCCATGCCGGTGGTGCGCGCGGCGCGCTGGGGGATGCCGGCGCTGGGGCTGGCGGAGTTTTCCGTCCTTGCGGTGGGGTTCTCGGGGCTGTGGACGGCGAACTTCGTGGGCGACGAGTTCGCGCGGGGCGCGGTGCTGGGGTGGGCGACGCTGGGGGTGGCGGCGGCGGGGTTCGGGCTGCTGCTCGCGGGGGTGGCGCGGGAGGTGGCGGGGCTGGTGGGGCTGCGCGCGGTGGACCGGCTGCGGCGGGACCTGGCGGGGGGGGATGCGGTCCGGCGGGCGAAGGCGGCGGAGGCGTGGGTCGCGGGGCTGCCGGAGGGCGAGGCGCTGCTGCCGGCGCTGCGGGGGGCGAACGATCCGGACGCGATTCTTGCCCTGTTGCGGGCGGGGCCGGAGGCGACGTTGCGGGCGCAGGCGGACGCGCTGGGGAAGCGCGCGGCGCTGCAGGTGGTGGCGGGGATGGCGGCGACGCCGGCGCCGGCGCTGGTGGTGGTGCTGGTGAGCTGGCGGGGGCTGCGGCTGATCCGGCAGGTGGCGGTGCTGTACGGGCTGCGGCCGGGGGTGCTGGGGACGCTGGGGCTGCTGCGGCGCACGGCGCTGGCGGCGACGGCGGCGGCGGTGGTGGAGGTGGCGGTGAACACGGCGGCGCATGCGGTGCTGTCGACGCCGCTGCTGACGCATCTGGCGGGGGAGATGGCGGGCGGGGCGGTGGCGGCGCGGCGGATGGTGGTGCTGGCGCGGGCGGCGGCGGTGGCGTGCAGCCCGGTGCCAAGGGAGTAGGCTGTGTCCGGGCGGTGCGGGTCGTGGAGTGTGCGATGGCGGATGGGGACGGGTCGGGGGTGGCGGCGTTCGCGTGGGCCAGCTTCGAGGCGATCGAGGCGGCGGGTCGCGCGGGGCGCGCCTGGCGCTTGGCGCATGGCGAGGCCATGACGTACGTGGCCGACGGCTGGGTGGTGCGGGAGTTCCCGGGCGGGCGGGTCGAGCGGCTGGCGCCGGTCGGGGCGTTTCGCGGCGAGGACTTCCCTTACCCGGGGTGAGGCGTCTCCTGGTCTAGCGGGGCCGAACGGGTCGGGGAAGAGCAGCCTGCGCGACCGCAGTCTTGCCGACGATGCGGTCGAGGTCGTGATCAATTTGGTTAGATCACGCGAGGCATATGTCTAGCCTTTTTGCATAGTAGATGATCTATTCTTGATCGGAAATTTACGCCGAGAAGGCAACCTTATGGCTAATGCAACTTATGGCGATCGGACAATAGCGCTTCATCTTGGGTCAGTGTTTGAGAGCGTAGATTGGCTTATTCCAGCTTATTTGCAAATGGGCTTTCTAAGCCGGCTAGCGCTTGTCATCAAGCAGACCGACTCTCAAGACAAACTCAACGTGTTCCGCGCA
>CAXSER010000328.1:0-3659 GCA_964236315.1 uncultured Acetobacteraceae bacterium
CCTGCTGCGACGCCCCCGACCCGCCGAGGAAGAAGTCGTGCACCCCGCCCAGCGCCCCGCACCCGCCCAGGCCCAGGCCCATCGCCGCCACGGACGCGACACCCCGCGCCGCCGCACTCCGCCGCAGCGCCTCCAGAACACCCCGGCCCGCGCGCCCGCACCCGCTCCGCTGACCCATTGCTCGTCCCTGCTCCAAAACCCGACCGACCCGCAGGCGATAGCCGCAACACCGGCGGGCGGCAACAAAGGCAGCAAGGCCGGGCGCTGCCTCCGCTGCCCATTCCGACGGCCCAAGTGGGCCATCGGAACCTTCGGGCAGCTCCGCCCAGACCCGCAAAGGGCCCGAGGACCCTTTGATCCCATGACTCAAGCGAAGCCAGTCCAGGGCGGCTCGCCCTGGCGGGGTCGCCGCCTTGAAGCAGGGGGCAGCGCCCCTGGCCTTGCTTCCTCCCCCCGCCCCCCCGGTGCTACACCCGCCCCGCAACTTCCGCCGGGGCCCGACGATGCGTTCGACACTGATGCGCGGCCTCGCCGCCGCCGCCCTCCTCGCCGTCCCCGCCCGCGCCCAGGACGCGACCCCCGTGCCGCACTCCCTGGCCGCGCCCGACGCGTCCTTCTCCCCCGCGCAGCGGGCCGAGATCGTGGCGATCGTGCGCGACGCCCTGCGCACCGACCCCTCGATCCTGCGCGACGCCGTCGGCGCCCTGCAGGCCGACGAGACCCGCGAGCAGGCCGGCGCCACCCGCGACGCCCTGGCCGCCCACCGCCAGGCCCTCGTCGCCACCGCCGGCGACCCCACCGCCGGCGACGCGAAGGGCCGCCCCACCGTCGTCGAGTTCTACGACACCCGCTGCCCGTACTGCCGCCGCATGGTCCCCGTGATGGCCGACCTGGTCCGCGCGGTCCCCGGCCTGCGCGTCGTCTACAAGGACATCCCGATCCTCGGCCCCGGCAGCACGCTGCAGGCCAAGGCCCTGCTCTCCGCCCTCGCCCTGGGCGGCGACCCCGCATACCTGCGCATGCAGGACGCCGTGATGAAGGACACCGCGACCCCCAGCGAGGCCACGATCCGCGCCGACGCCACCGCCGCCGGCCTCGACCCCGACCGCATCGCCGCCGGCATGGCGAGCCCCGCCGTGCAGGCCCGCATCGACGCGAACCTCAAGCTCGCGTCCGCGCTGCACGTGGAGGGCACGCCCGCCCTGGTGATCGGCAACCAGCTGATCCCCGGCGCCGTCGGCCTCGACGACCTCAAGTCCGCCGTCGAACGCACCGCGGAGTAGCAGGCAGGGCCGGAGGCTCCGCCTCTGGACTCCGCCGAAGGCAGAGCCTTCGGAAACCTGGCCTCGAGAGACGCCGGTCCGGAAGCAGCTCCCTCCGGTGGGCATTCCAGAGATCCGAGCGGATCGCCGGGACCTTCGGCCGCCTCCGCCTGGCCGGTCCGGGCGGGGCCTTGCCTACGCCGCCCGCCGCCGCTCCTTGCCGAGCACCGCCCGCAGCGCCTCCACCAGCGCGTCCATCATCGCGTCCGTGTGGAACGGCGTGGGCGTGAGCCGCAGCCGCTCCGCCCCCACCGGCACCGTCGGGTAGTTGATCGGCGTCGCGTAGATCGCGAACTCGTCGAGCAGCCGCCGGCTGACCTCCCGGCACAGCGCCGCCTCGCCCACGAAGATCGGCACGATGTGGCTCTGCGACGCCATGATCGGCAGCCCCGCCGCGCGCAGCCGCGCCGTCAGCGCCCCCACCCGCTCGAACAGCCGCGCCCTGCGCGCCTGGTCCCCCTTCAGGTGCCGCACGCTCGCCAGCGCCGCCGCCGCCACCGAGGGCGGCGTCGACGTCGTGAAGATGAACCCCGACGCCGTGGAGCGCACGTAGTCCACCACGTCCGCGTCGCCGGTGATGTAGCCCCCGTGGCACCCGAACGCCTTGGCCAGCGTCCCCTCGATGATGTCGACCCGGTGCGCCACCCCGTCGCGCTCCGACACCCCCCCTCCCGTTGCGCCGTACATCCCCACGGCGTGCACCTCGTCGAGATACGTCATCGCCCCGTAACGCTCCGCCAGGTCGCAGATCGCCCCGATCGGCGCGATGTCCGCGTCCATCGAGTACACGCTCTCGAACACGACCAGCTTCGGCGCATCCGCCGGCGCCGCGCGCAGCCTCGCCTCCAGGTCCGCGAGGTCGTTGTGCGCCCACACGTGCACGGTCGCCCCGCGCGCCGACTTCACCCCCACGATCATCGACGCGTGGTTCTTCGCGTCCGAGAACACGTGCCACCCCGGCTGCCCCGGCAGCGGCGCCAGCAGCGTGCCCAGGCTCGCCTGGTTCGACACGTACCCCGACACGAACAGCAGCCCCGCCGCCTTGCCGTGCAGCGACGCCAGCTCCGCCTCCAGCGCCGCGTGGATCGGCGTGCTGCCCGCGATGTTGCGCGTGCCCCCGGCTCCCACGCCCATCGCGTCCAGCGCCGCGCGCGCCGCCCCCACCACCACCGGATCGGTGCCCATGCCCAGGTAGTCGTTGGACGACCACACCGTCACCTCGCGCCCCGGCGCGCCCCCGCCCGCCTCCATGACGTAGACCGGGAACCGCCCCGCCTGCTTGAGCAGAGGGGCGAAGCGCCGGTAGCGGCCCTGGGCGTGGATCTCGGCCAGGGTGCGACGGGCGTGGTCGTGGAACGGATGCATCGGTCGGGCCTCGGAGACGGGACCCCTCTCTAGTGGCCCGCTCGCCGCGAAATTGCGAGGCCCCGACCCCTGCCGCGTCGGCAGGTCAACCATGCCGAACCGCGGAAGGCAGGAAGCAAGCTTGAGGCTCTGCCTCAAACTCCGCCAGGGGGAGCCCCCCTGGACTGGCCTTGCTTGGAAAGCGCCGGTCCGGGGCGGCTCGCCCTGGCGGGTCCAGGGCAGGGCCCTGGCCTTCCTACTTCGCCGCCGCCGTCAGCCCCAGCCCCTGCACCAGCCTGTCCGGCCCGCTTCCCCCGAGCTGCGCCATGCCCATCACCGTCAGCGGCGCCGCCGGGTGCACCCCCAGCGTCAGCGTCCCCCCCGCCCGCACGAATCCCGCCAGCGCCGCGCGCGCCGACCGCCCCGCGTCCGACGACACCGGCACCGCCTCGACCTGGCGCGCCACCCCGTCGCGCAGCACCCCTGGGTCGATCCCCGCCGCCTTCGCCTTCGCCTCGATCACCCGCTGCAGCAGCCCGTCGTCGACCAGCACCAGGTCGAGCCCGCGCACCACCACCCCCAGCATCGCGCCAGGGTCCACCCCCGCGCCCTGCGGAAGGTGGCCGAACCCGCCGGCGAGCGTGGCCGTCCCCATGCCCTGGCCCACGAGCCGCATCGCCGCGATCGTCATCTCCCCCGCCGCCCGGTCCAGCGCCGCGTCCACGTGCGCCTCGCCCTCGAACCGCGCGTAGCCCAGCGCGTGCAGCGACGCCGCCAGCGGCGCCGGCCCGTCCAGCCGCAGCTCCGTCGCGTCCGCCACACCGTGCGCCGCCCCCGCCGCCGGCGTGTCGTTGACGCTGCCGAGCCGCCCGACGTGCAGCAGCGCCGCCCCGCCCGCCGCCACGACCAGCCCCGCCAGCTCCAGCGTCTGCCGGCCCTGCGCCGGCCCCATCTGCACCCCCGCCCGCACCGCGCCGGCGACGGAGGCCACGT
>CAXSER010000329.1:0-3651 GCA_964236315.1 uncultured Acetobacteraceae bacterium
CGGCCACGATCACGTCCGCCCCCGACCCGCCGAAGAACGTGTTGTTCCCGCTCGCCCCCGAGCCGGTCAGGGTCTCGTTGCCACCCGCCGCCGCCACCAGGTTGTCCTGCCGCCCGGTCACCACCAGCAGGTCGCCGTCCCCCCCGCCGCCGATCGTCACCGTGCCCGGCGCCGGCACCGCGACCCCCTGCGGCGACGTCCAGAAGCTGTTGAAGTACGCGCCCGGCGTGTAGCCGTCGGCCTGCGCCCCCGCGACGATGACGTTGTGCCCGGCCAGGCCGCCGAACACCGTGCCGCGGCTGTCCCCGCCGAACACCGTGACGCTCCCCGCGCCGCCCGACACCGACAGCGTGCCGAAATCCGGCACGCCCTGGGCGCCGGGCACGAGGCCGGCGCCCACGCTGCCGACCACCGTCGCCCTGCCGCTGCCGTTGAGGTAGAGCAGCGTGCCGTTCGACGCGAAGATCGTCGGGCTCGCGTCCGCCACCGCCACCCTCGCGTCCGGCCTGTACACGGTGCCGTCGCCCGCCCGCCCGGTCGCCGCGGTGAACGGCGCGGTCGCGACGCCCGGGTCCAGGTACAGGTTGCCGTCCGCCACCAGCAGGGCCCCCGTCCCGGCAGCGCCCGTCGCCGCCAGCACCAGCTGTCCGTTGTCGACCACCGTCCCCCCGGCATAGTCGTCGCCCGGGTCCGTCAGCGTCAGGTACCCGCCCGGGTAGAACGGCGGCTCCCCCGCCACCAGCGCCCCCGGCCCGCTGACCCGCCCGAGCAGCGTGGCGACGGCGGAGATCGTGCCCGTCGACGCCAGCACGATCGCGTTGTCGACCGCCCCGAGCGTGCCCCCGAGTTCGCCGCCGTCCAGCACGATCGTCCCGGCGCCCAGCGTCGCGCCCGACCGCACGAGAAGAACCCCGTCCGCCCCGCTGCCCGCCCGTCCCGCCAGGGTGGCGGACGCGAACGTCAGCCCCGCCGTGCCATCGAGCAGGAGGAACCCGTCGTCCTGCAGCGTCCCGAGGTCGTGCCGCCCGGAAAGCTCCGCCCCCGCCCCAGCCGCCAGCGTCAGCGACCGCGCCGGCCCGTCGCCGGTGATCGTGTCGGTCCCGGTGCTCGCGGGCACCACGGCGTCGTCGCCTGCGCCCGGCACCCCGGCGCTCCAGTTCGCCGCGTCGTTCCAGTCGCCCGAGGCGGCGGTCCAGACGGTCTCGGCCACGGCAGGCTCCCTCGCGGATGATCCCGGACTGTGGCACGCCGGCGGGGGCGCGTGGCACCCCGCATCGCAACCGCGGCGTGCGCGCCCGCCCTCCCGCCCGTCGCGGCCGCCGCCCGGTGGCCGCCCGGCCCCGCCCCCGCTACACTCCCCTCGCCAACCACGAGGACCGACAGGCCATGAAGCTCAGCGCCCGCAACCAGATCCCCGGCATCATCACCGCCGTCACCAAGGGCCAGACCACCGGCCACGTGCACATCGACATCGGCCATGGCGTCACCGTGCATTCCTCGATCACCAACGAGGCGATCGACGACCTCGACCTCAAGGTCGGCGACAAGGCGCTCGCGGTGATCAAGTCCTCCGACGTCATGGTCGCCAAGTAGGCCCCGTGCCCATGCCCCGCCCCGTGCTCCTGCGCGCCCGCCCGGCGCGCACGGCCGCCACCCTCGCCCTGGCCGTGCTGCTGGCCGCCCCCGCCGCCCGCGCCCAGGCGCCGGACGCCGCGCACATGGACATGGCCCCTGCTGGCCCCGCCGCGAACTCCACCACGCTGGCGATCACCGGCCGCGTCGCCCACCCATCCACCCTCGACATCGCCGCCCTGCAGGCGATGCCGGCGGTCAGCGTGGCACTGGACACCACCACCGAGAACGGCGTGCGCCACGCCACCTACCGCGGCGTGCTGGTCTGGACCCTGCTCGATGCCGCGAGCCCCCTCGACGAGCCCGGCCGCAAGACCTTCCTGCAGCACACGATCCTCGCGCGCGGCCAGGACGGCTACGCGGTCGCGCTGGCGATGGGCGAGATGGACCCGAAGTTCGAGGGCAAGCAGGTCCTCGTCGCCTACGCCGAGGACGACCACCCGCTGCCGAGCCTCAGGCTCGTGGTGCCGGGCGACCACAGGGGAGGGCGCAGCGTGCACGACTTGGCAGGGATCGAGGTACGGTAGGATGCAGGGCTGGGCTTTGCCCGCCCCTCTCCCCGGTGGAAATGGACGAGGGTTCCGACGATCCACCTAGATCGCCGAAAGGCCTCCAAGGGAACTGTCCCTGGATCGGCCTTTCCTCCGACGGTATGTTCGCTAAGTGGACACACCTATGCCAGAAGAACATCTGAGTTAAGGCGCTGAAACAGATCTGATCTTTCAGTTAAGTTACTTCATCAATAATCGTATTCGACAGCTTCTTTGATTTTAAAATACTTTTAACCTTCCGAAATTCACCATTAAAGAATGTTTTATTTTCATATTTGCTGATGGCAGAAACTACGATTTCAGCATCCGCCAGGGTCTCCACTAGTAACCTTATAGATCTATCTTCCTCTCTACGGTCATCAGGGTCTGTCCCCTTCCATTTATAATGAGCATACTCATTTCTTCGATCGGAGATCTGGCCAATCTTTTTTACAACCACGTCATCAAACATCTCTCCATCAAGTAAATGGAGTGCCCAAGTCGCCTTAGAAGATAACTTTAGCTCGCGCATAAGACCAAGACTTACTGAAGGTTCAAGATTCTTCCGGTCTGAAAGGAGACGGATTATAGCATTTATCTTATGTTCAATGTAAAGTGCATAATGTAATATCGATTCTTGAGGGTATTTCTTTCGTTCTCTTCGTGCTTTGGTCAGTATCCCGGCAGTATAATCAGTTGCGATGACCACCTTGAAGTTTTCCTTATCGCTAGCCCAAAGTCGGATTTTTTCAATGTATGTACCATCTTTTATCTCTTCTGATGTAATATTTCCTTTCTCTACCTCCTGTAGAATAATAGTATTTACAAGTTCTTTCAGAAATTTCGTGTCATCATTAGTTAAGGGACGACGCTTGTTCAATTAAAATCTACCTCTCAGAAGATGAATGGTGAGAACAGGATAATGTCGGCTTCGAATCATGGGTCTAGTACGCGTCGGCGAGGTGAATCTTTTATGCCTCTAGCTGGAACCGTGCTTTGGCGGGCTCGGGCAGGGTCCTGCCTTCCTACGCCCGGTGCGCCGCCCCCCGCTCCCGCGTGTCGAGGTAGCTCCGCGCCGACGGCTCCATGACCGCGCGCATCACCCGCCGGAACCCCTCCACCGACGCGCCCCCCGCCTCGCTGTAGGCCGCCGCCAGCCGCTCCCGCTGCCGCTCGAACAGCCGCCGCTCCAGCGCCTGCCCCTCGGCCGTCAGCGCCAGCAGCCGCTGCCTGCGGTCCGCCCGCCCCACCGTCTGCGCCACGTACCCCTGCTCCAGCAGCGTGCCGAGCACCCGCGCCAGGCTCTGCTTGGTGATCCGCAGCAGCCCCAGCAGGTCGCCCACCGGCAGCTGCGGGTTGCGCCCGATGAAGTGCAGCGCCCGGTGGTGCGCCCGCCCCAGCCCCAGCTCGCGCAGGATCGGGTCCGCCGCCCCCGTGAAGTCGCGGTACGCGAAGAACATCAGGTCCTGCGCCAGCCGCATCTGCTCCT
>CAXSER010000330.1:0-3649 GCA_964236315.1 uncultured Acetobacteraceae bacterium
ATGGGAAGCAGGGTCGAGGCCCCGCCTTCAAGCATTGGGCCTCGAACTCCGCCAAAGGCTCGCCTTTGGAATCCCGTACTCAAGAGAGGCATTCCAAAGGCCCAGCCTTTGGCGGGTCTGGGCGTAGCTGGCCAAAGGTTCCGACGGCCCGCTTGGGCCGCTGGAAGGGCCAGCGGAGGGAGAGCCCAGCCCTGCTTTCTTCGATGACCCGCCTGAACGCCCGCGCCGCCCTGCTGTCCCTGGCGCTGCTGGTTCTGTTCCTCGGCGCGTGGCAGCTCGCGGTGCGCGGCACGGCGCCGGTCGCGGCGATGGACCCGGAGTATGCCGCGCTGATGGGGCAGGCCGCGACGAAGGGCACGTCGGCGATGCCCGGGCCCGGGCAGGTGGGGGCGCGGCTCGTGGAGCTGCTGTCCGACCCGTTCTACGACCGGGGGCCGAACGACAAGGGGATCGGCATCCAGCTCGGCTGGTCGCTGCTGCGGGTGCTGCTGGGGTTCGGGCTGGCGGTGCTGGTCGCGGTGCCGCTGGGGTTCGCGACGGGGTCCTCGGCGCTGCTGGGGCGGGCGCTCGACCCGTTCATCCAGGTGCTCAAGCCGATCTCGCCGCTCGCGTGGATGCCGCTGGCGCTGTACACGATCAGGGACAGCGGGCGGTCGGCGGTCTTCGTGATCTTCGTGTGCTCGATCTGGCCGCTGCTGCTCAACACGGCGTTCGGGGTGAGGCAGGTCAGGCGGGAGTGGCTGGACGTGGCGCGCACGCTGGAGGTGGGGCGGTGGCGGATGGCGACCCGGGTGATCCTGCCGGCGGCGGCGCCGACGATCATGACGGGGCTGCGCATCTCGATCGGCATCGCGTGGCTGGTGATCGTGGCGGCGGAGATGCTCGTGGGGGGCACGGGGATCGGCTACTTCCTGTGGAACCAGTGGAACAACCTGTCGATCACCGACGTGATCGTGGCGATCCTGCTGATCGGGCTGGTGGGGATGGCGCTCGACCAGGCGCTGGGGTGGGCGGCGCGGCGGGTGGGGTACACGGAGTGAGGAAGGTCGAGGCCCTGCCTCGAACCCCGCCAAAGGCTCGCCTTCGGGAACCCCGACTTAAGCCTTTCTTTCCGGATGCCGGTCCAGGGGCGGCTCCCTCCGGTGGCCTTTCCAACGATCCAAGCGGATCGTCGGAACCTTTGGCCACCTCCGCCTGGCGGGTCCGGGCAGGGCCCAGGCTTGCTTCCTTCGTCCCGGCATGATGACCCCCCACATCTCCGTCCAGGGCCTGCGCCGCCACCATGCCGGCGCCGCGCGGCCGGTGTTCGACGAGGTGTGGTTCGACGTGGCCGAGGGGGAGTTCGTCTGCCTGATCGGCCACTCCGGCTGCGGCAAGACGACGGTGCTCAACATCCTGGCGGGGCTGGACCGGGCCGACGCGGGCGTGGTGCTGGTGGGCGGACGCGCGGTCACGGGGCCGGGACTGGACCGCGCGGTGATCTTCCAGGGGCACGCGCTGCTGCCGTGGCTGAGCGTGCTGGGCAACGTGGCGTTCGCGGTGCGCTCGCGCTGGCCGCGCTGGACGCGGGCGGCGGTCGACGCGCACAGCCGCGCGGCGCTGGCGCTGGTGCACCTGGCGGGGGAGGAGGGCAAGCGGCCGGCGCAGCTGTCGGGGGGGATGCGCCAGCGGGTGGGGATCGCGCGCGCGCTGGCGATCCGGCCGCGGATCCTGCTGATGGACGAGCCGTTCTCGGCGCTCGACGCGCTGACGCGCGGCGCGCTGCAGGACGAGGTCGTGGCGCTGTCCCAGCCGGGCGCGCAGGCGCTTGTCCAGGCGGGGTCGCAGGCAGGGTCCCAGGCGGGGTCCCAGGCAGGGTCCCAGGCGGGGTCCGGGCCGGGTTCGCCGCCCGGGTCGCTGGCGGGTGCCCTGCCGGGGGGGCGGACGGTCCGGCCGACCACCTTCATGATCACCCACGACATCGACGAGGCGATGCTGCTCGCCGACCGGATCGTGCTGATGACGGCGGGGCCGGACGCGCGGGTGGCGGAGATCGTGGAGAACGGCCTGCCGCGCGGGCGCACGCGCGCGGTGCTGCACCGGTTGCCGGGCTATGCCGCGTTGCGCAATCATCTGCTCGACTTCCTGGTGGAGCGGCCCAGCGGCCGCCCTGCCGACCCTCGCCACCCGCCGGTGCGGCGCGTCGGCGATCCCGATGCGGCCGCCGGGCGTGCCCGCGCCTGAACGGGCCCGACCCGGATGCCCGCGCCTCGCCGGCCCCACACCCCCAAGGAGACCCGCCATGACCGACCGCGCCCTGCTCACCGAGAAGATCGTGCGCACCAAGATCGAGCGCGACCTGACCTGGTCCGGCCTGGCCGAGATGGCCGACGGGCTGTCCAAGGAGTACGTGACCGCCGCCCTGATGGGCCAGATGCAGCTGCCCAGGCCGGCGGCCGAGGCGATCGGGCAGCACCTCGGGCTCGACGAGTACGAGATCCGGCTGCTGCAGGAGGCGCCGTACCGCGGCTCGCTGCCGACGCAGGTTCCGACCGACCCGCTGATCTACCGCTTCTACGAGCTGATCTCCGTGTACGGCACCACGTTCAAGGCGCTGATCCACGAGGAGTTCGGCGACGGGATCATGAGCGCCATCGACTTCAGGATGAATCTCGGCCGGGAGAACAACAACGCCGGCGACCGGGTCTCGATCACGATGAGCGGCAAGTTCCTGGCCTACAAGCAGTACTGAGACCGGGCACGGCGGCGGGCGGGGCGTGCCGGGTGCCGCCCGGACCCGCAGAGGGCCGTGCGGCGTCGCGGAGTCCCGGCCCGCGAAGGGTCCTGCGCGGGTCGGGTTCCGGCGCGACCGCCGTCCTGCGGCACGGGGCGGCCTTCGGGTCCTGCCCGGTCGCGCCTGCGAAACGAGCGTCCGGTCAGGCTCCCGCCCCGGCCCCGGCGCGCGGGAACGTCATGCAACTCCCGGCGCGCCGTCCCGTAGGATCGCCCAAGCACCAGGAAGGTACCTGCCCATGTTCATGCGCATCGACAAGCTTCAGGCCGCGCTGCCGGAGCCGACCAAGCCGGAGCCCAACGCCGCCGCCGCCCTGCAGGAGCTTCTCGGTGGCAAGTACGGCGAGATGTCGACGCTCGGGAACTACATGTTCCAGAGCTTCAACTTCCGCAACAAGTCCAAGCTGCGGCCGTTCTACAGCCTGGTCTCGTCGATCTTCGCCGAGGAGCTGGGCCACGTCGAGCTGGTCAGCACCGGCGTCTCGATGCTGAACTGCGGCCCGGGCGATTCGACCAAGAACGTCGACATCTCCAAGGCGCCGTTCGCGGAGATGCAGGACGTGCGCCTCGCCGGCTCGTTCCTGGCCAACGGCGGCGGTGCCATGCCGATGAACTCCAACGCCGCGTCCTGGAACATGGACATGGTGACCACGACCGGCAACCTGATCATCGACCTGCTGCACAACTTCCACCTCGAGTGCGGCGCGCGCATCCACAAGCTGCGCGTCTACGAGACGATGACGGAGGCCACCGGCCGCGAGGTCTGCGGCTACCTGCTGGTGCGCGGCTCCGTGCACGCCCACGCCTACGCGCTCGCGCTGAAGAAGCTGACCGGCGTCGAGATCGAGAAGATGCTGCCGACGCCGAACATCAACCT
>CAXSER010000331.1:0-3630 GCA_964236315.1 uncultured Acetobacteraceae bacterium
CGGGGGTCAGCCAGTGGGCGTGGGGGTCGGCGGCGGGGTGGGCCGCCGGGCGGGGGGTGCGGGCGGAGGCGGGCGGGGCGCGGTCGATGGTGGCCTCGACCATGGCGACGGCGCGGTCGGCGGCGGCGTCGGGGTGGCCGAGGGCGCCGGCCTCGCGCCAGTCGGGCCAGCGGAGGAGCAGGGTGCGCAGGGCGCGGGTGAGGCCGGAGTAGCGCTCGGGGCTGGCGAGGTCGGGGCGCAGCGCGCTCCAGGCGCAGTCGAGCTGGAAGGCGGCGACCTCGCCCAGGTAGTCGATCTCGGCGCGCACCGGGGCGGGCAGGCAGGCGAGGTCGCGCATCAGCACGGTGTGGGCGTCGGGTCGGGCGTCGATGCAGGCGAGGATGCGCGCGGCCGTGGCGGCCAGGGCCGCGCGGGGCGGCGTGGGGTCGAGGGGGTCGTGGCTGCCGGTGGCCTCGGCCAGGGCGAGGGCGTGGGTGTGGCAGATGACGGCGAGCAGGCGGCCGGTGTTGCCGAAGTGCGGGTCGAGCGAGCCCGGGTGCAGGCCGGTGCCGTCCATGATGCGCTCGCGGGTGATGTGGGCGAAGCCGGCGTCGGCGATGTTGCGGGTGGCGGTGGCGAGGATGCGCGCGCGGTTGGCGCTGCGGCGGAGGGCGTGGAGGTGCATGGCTGTGCTCCGGGGGGGAGCGATTCGTGGCGGGGGCGGGGGCGTTTGGGCAAGCAAGGTCGGGCTCTCCCTCCGCCGGCCATTCCAACGGCCCAGGCGGGCCATCGGAACCTTCGGCCAGCCACGCCCGAACCCGCCAGGGCGAGCCGCCCTGGACCGGCATTGCCCAGGGAGGCCGGTCCAGGGGGGCTCCCCCTGGCGGAGCTCGAGGCAGAGCCTCGACCTTGCTTGCTTGCGGGCTTCCCTCCCCCGGCCGGGGCGCCATATCCCGGGCCATGCAGGACGCCCCCCCCGCCTTCACCCTGACGCTCCACCCGTCGATCCACGAGATCCCGGCGGCCGACTGGGACGCCTGCGCGGGGCCGGACAACCCGTTCGTCTCGTTCGCGTTCCTCTCGGCCGTGGAGGACAGCGGCTCGGCGGGCAGCCGGACCGGGTGGCTGCCGCAGCACGCGGCGCTGCGCGACCCGGCGGGCGCGTTGCTGGCGGCTGCTCCGATGTATGCCAAGGCGCACAGCTACGGGGAGTACGTGTTCGACCACGGCTGGGCGGCGGCGTTCGAGCGGGCCGGGGGGGACTACTACCCGAAGCTGCAGGTGGCCTCGCCGTTCAGCCCGGTGACCGGGCCGCGGCTGCTGCTGCGGCCGGACTGCGGGGTGGAGGCCGGGGCGCTGCGCCTGGCGCTGGCGCAGGCGCTGACGCAGGCGTGCCGGCAGCTCGACCTGTCGTCGGTGCATGCGACGTTCTGCACGGAGGCGGAGTGGGCGGCGCTGGGCGAGGCGGGCTGGCTGCCGCGGGTGGGGACGCAGTTCCACTGGGAGAACGCGGGGTACGCGGACTTCGACGGGTTCCTGGGCGCGCTGTCGTCGCGCAAGCGCAAGACGCTGCGCCGCGAGCGGCGGGACGCGCAGGGGTGCGGGCTGGAGTTCCTCACGCTGCGCGGGCCGGAGATCGAGGCGAGGCATTGGGAGGCGTTCTTCCGGTTCTACCACTCCACGGTCGACCGGAAGTGGGGGAATGCGTACCTGACGAAGAAGTTCTTCCCGATGCTGGGCGCGCGGCTGGGGGAGCGGGTGGTGCTGATGCTGGCGCTGGAGGGGGGAGTGCCGGTGGCCGGGGCGCTGAACCTGCTGGGGACGGACGCGCTGTACGGGCGCAACTGGGGGGCGGTGGGAGAGTGGCCGTTCCTGCATTTCGAGCTCTGCTACTACCGGGCCATCGACTACGCGATCGAGCACGGCCTGGCGCGGGTCGAGGCCGGGGCGCAGGGCGAGCACAAGATCCAGCGGGGGTATCGGCCGCGGCCGACGTACTCGGCGCACTGGATCGCGCACCGGGGGCTGCGGGGGGCGGTGCGCGAGTTCCTCGACGCGGAGCGGCCGGCGCGGGTGGCGGAGATGGCGGAGCTGGACCTGCTGTCGCCGTACCGGCGGGACGGGGAGGCCTGAGGCAAGGCCGGGCTCTGCCCGGACCCGCCAGAGGCTGGGCCTCCGGACTGCCTTCTCCTAAGCAAGGCCGGTCCAGGGCGGCTCGCCCTGGCGGAGTTCGAGGCAGAGCCTCGACCTTGCTTCCTTTCTTCAGGAGACTGCCGTGATGAACTGGGCCGCGATGAGCCGGGCGGAGCGCGACGCCGCCTACGACAACGGCGCGGCCGTGCCCGGGGCCGCCGCGCTGACCGCCGAGCGGATCGCGGCGTCGGCGGCGTTCCGGGCGTCGGTGCCGGGGGCGCTGGACGTGCCGTACGGGCCGGGGGAGCGGCAGCGGTGGGACCTGTTCCCGGGGCGCGACGCGTCGGCGCCGTGCCTGGTGTTCCTGCATGGGGGGTACTGGCAGCGCGGGCGGCGGGAGGAGTTCGCGTGCCTGGGCGAGGGGCTGCGGGCGCACGGGTGGTCGGTGGCGCTGGCGGGGTACACGCTGGCGCCGGAGGCGCGGCTGTCGGGGATCGTGGCGGAGGTGACGGCGGCGCTGGACTGGCTGGCGGCGCACGGGGCGGCGCACGGGGTGGCGGGGCCGGTGCTGCTGTCGGGGTGGTCGGCGGGGGCGCAGCTGACCGCGATGGCGCTGGGGCACCCGGGGGGGGCGGCGGGGCTGGCGATCTCGGGGATCTTCGAACTCGGGCCGCTGCGCGACACGGCGGTCAACGACGCGCTGCGGCTGGACGACGCGGAGGTGGCGGCGCTGTCGCCGCTGCGGCTGGCGCCGGTGGCGAAGACGCTGGCGATCGCGTACGGGACGGCGGAGCTGGCGGCGCTGGCGCACGACAGCCGCCACCTGCACGGGCTGCGCTCGGAGGCGCACCAGCCGGGGGCGCTGGTGCCGGTGCCGCGGGCGGACCACTTCACGGTGCTCGACGCGCTGCGCAGGGCGGACGGACGGCTGGTGCGGGCGGCGATCGAGGCGATGGCGTAAGGCAAGGCCAGGGCTCTGCCCTGCACCCGCCAGGGCGAGCCGCCCTGGACCGGCCTCTTTCAGGTAGAGCCGGTCCAGGGGGGCTCCCCCTGGCGGAGCTCGAGGCAGAGCCTCGACCTTGCCTTACCAGCCCATGGTCCCAGGCCCGCCCTTGAACGGCCCCTTCAGGTCGCGCGTGACCCAGCCGCCGTAGAAGCCGCCGGGCTGTGGCGTGACGGCCTCGTCGCCGACGAAGCACCGGTCCATGGCGCCGGCGTAGACCGCGAGGTGGTCGCGCAGGGCGGCGAAGGCGGGGGTGGGCTGCGGGTAGCTCCAGGCGCAGCGCTCCGCGGCGCGGCCGTCGGCGCGGATGGTCCAGTACTGGGCGGCGCCCTTCCACTCGCACAGGGAGCGGCCGGGGGCGGGCTCCAGGGTGCAGCCGGCGAAGGCGTCGGGGGGCAGGTAGTAGACGGGGGGGTGCGAGGTCTCCAGGACGCGGAAGCCGGCGGTGGTCTCGGCGATGGTGCGGCCGGCGAACACGATGCGCAGGGTCAGGGCGACCGGCTGCAGGGCGGGGG
>CAXSER010000332.1:0-3621 GCA_964236315.1 uncultured Acetobacteraceae bacterium
TGGATCGCCTTCTCCTAAGTGAAGGGGATCAAAGGGTCCTCGGACCCTTTGCGGGTCTGGGCAGAGCCCGGCCTTGCTTTCCCTGGAGGATGGCCGATGCGACGACGGGACGTGCTGGGCGGCGGGCTGCTGCTGCTGGCGGGGTGCGCGGGGGTGCCGGCGCCGGGGGCGCTGGGTGCGGCGGACCTGGCGGATGTGGCGCGGGTGCAGCGGTACCTGGACGGGATCCGGACGCTGCGGGCGCGATTCGTGCAGGCGGGGTCGGGGCCGGGGGGCGCGGGGACGGCGTGGCTGGCGCGGCCGGGGCGGCTGCGGCTGCAGTACGACCCGCCGAGCCGGGCGGTGCTGGTGGCGGCGCGGGGGCGGGTGGTGTTCGCGGACGCGGCGACGGGGTCGAGCAGCAGCCTGCCGCTGGCGCGCACGCCGCTGGCGATCCTGCTGGCGCAGGAGATCGTGCTGTCGGGGGAGGTGACGGTGCTGTCGGTGGAGCGGGGGCCGGGGGTGCTGGCGGTGGCGGTGCGCTCGACGGAGCGGCCGGGGCAGGGGCGGCTGACGCTGGGGTTCGCCGAGGGGCCGCTGGCGCTGCGGGCGCTGGAGATGGTGGACGGGCGCGGCGATGTGACGCGGCTGGCGCTGAGCGACGTGGCCGTGGGGGTGGCGGTGGACGAGGGGCTGTTCGGGCTGCCGGGGGCGTAGGGCGGGCGGTGCAGGGAGAGGATCGAGGCTCCGCCAGAGGCCCGCCTCGGGACTCCGCTTCCTGGATCGAGGGTTTCCAAAGGGCTTGGTCCTTTGGCGGGTTCGGGCAGAGCCCGACCTTGCTGGCTGTCAGCCGAGGCGGGCGACGAGGGCGGAGATGGTGGCGACGGAGAGCACGGTGGACAGCAGGATGGCGCGCGAGGTGACGGCGGCCTCGCGGTCGTAGAGCTTTGCCAGCATGAACGGGCCGGTGCCGATCGGCAGGGCGCTGAGCAGCAGGGCGGCGTGCGACCAGGCGGCGGGCATCGGGAACACGACGAAGGCGAGGAACGCGGTCAGCGCGGGCTGCAGCAGCAGCTTGAGCGCGACCAGGCGGGCGACGGTGCCGCGGGTGGCGGCGCGGTGCGTCGGGGTGTCGGTGGCGGGGTCGGGGCGGGCGGGCCCGGACTGCGCCGTGGCCGGGGTGCGGGACCCCGCCCCGGACTCGGCGAGGAACAGGCCGATGGTGACCAGGGCGCAGGGGCTGGCGGCGGCACCGAGCAGGGTGGTGAAGCGCAGCAGCGGGGCGGGCAGGCCGGCGCCGGTGGCGGCAAAGGCAAGGCCGAGCACGGGGGCTGCGAGCAGCGGGTTGCGGGCCAGGGAGCCGGCGACCTTGCGCAGCACGGGGAGCAGGCCGGGGCGGGGGGCGGCGACGCCGGCGGGGTGGGCCGGGTCTGGGTGACGCGCATCGGGGCGCTGCAGGTCGGCCTCGATCAGGACGATGGCGGCGGCGAACAGGACGCAGGCGGTGAGCAGGGTGGCGATGATCGCGGGCGGCAGCGAGGCGGTGCCCAGCGCCGCGAGGCAGAGCGGGATGCCCATGAAGCCGGTGTTGGCATAGGCGGCGTCGAGGCCCTCGATGGCGCGGTCGGCGAGGCGGTGGTTGCGGCGGCGGTCGAGGGCGAAGGAGCAGCCGAAAGTCGCCGCCATGGCGCCGCCGTAGGCCGCGAGGAAGGCGGGGTGGTCGATCTCGGCACGGGTGATCTGCGCCATCGCCTGGAACAGCAGGGCGGGCAGGGCGAGCCACACCACGAAGCGGTTGAGGCTGTCGGTGGCGCCGGCGCCGAGCAGGCCGCGGCGCGCGCACAGGAAGCCGGCGAGGATGAGCGCGAAGATCGGCAGCGCGGCGTTCAGGACTGCGCTCAACGGCGGCTCCGGCGGGCAGGAAGGGAGCAAGGTTGAGGCCCCGCCTTCAGCTTTGGGCCTCAAGGTCCGCCAAGGGCCGGGCCCTTGGATCGCCTTCCTGAAGTCATGGGATCAAAGGGTCCTCTGACCCCTTGCGGGTTCGGGCAGAGCCCGACCCTGCTTCCTGCCTGTCAGGTCCCGCCGAGGATGAACCGCTCGGTGCGGTCCTGCGCCTCGTGGTCGGTCATCTGGGCGGGCGGGCTCTTCATGAACCAGGCGCACGGCCCGGCGAGCGGGCCGCCGGCGTCGCGGTCGAGCGCCAGGCGGGCGCAGCGGATGGCGTCGATGACGACGCCGGCGGAGTTGGGGCTGTCCCAGACCTCCAGCTTGAGCTCGCAGGACAGGGGTACGTCGCCGAAGGCGGTGCCTTCGACGCGGATGAAGGCGAGCTTGCGGTCGGTCAGCCAGGGCACGTGGTCCGAGGGGCCGACGTGGACGTCGGCGTCGGGCAGCTCGGTGGCGAGCTGGCTGGTCACGGCGCGGGTCTTGGAGAGCTTCTTCGAGGCGAGGCGGTCGCGGTCGAGCATGTTCATGAAGTCGGCGTTGCCGCCGACGTTGAGCTGGTAGGTGCGGTCGACGCGCACGCCGCGCTCGCGGAACAGGTTGACCAGCGCGCGGTGGACGATGGTGGCGCCGACCTGGCTCTTGATGTCGTCGCCGACGATGGGCAGGCGGGCGGCCTCGAAGCGGGCGGCCCAGGCGGGGTCGGAGGCGATGAAGCTGGGGATGCAGTTGACGAAGCCGCAGCCGGCGTCGAGCGCGGCCTGGGCGTAGGCGCGGGTGGCCTGGTCGGAGCCGACGGGGAGGTAGGAGACGAGGACCTCGGCGCGGGCGTCGCGCAGCGCCTGGGCGAGGTCGACCGGCGGGGCGGGGCTCTCCTCGACGACGGCGCGCAGCGACGGGCCGAGGCCGTCGAGCGTGGGGCCGCGCTGCACGGTGACGCCGGCGGGCGGCAGCTCGGCGAAGGGGAAGGTGTTGTTCGGCGGCGCGGCCAGCGCGGTCGAGAGGTCGACGCCGACCTTGCCGACTGCGACGTCGAAGGCCGCGACGATGGCGATGTCGCGCACGTGGTAGCCGCCGAGGCGGACGTGCATGAGGCCGGGGACCAGCTCGTTGTCGTCGGCGGCCGCGTAGAAGCGCACGCCCTGGGCCAGCGAGGAGGCGCAGTTGCCGGTGCCGGCGATGGCGACGCGTATCTCGGGCAAGCGGAGGCTCCGTTCGGGTCTGGGCTTCGTGGCTGGCCCCGTTCCTAGCGGCGCGAGGGGGGGAAGGAAAGGGCGGGTCCGGCCAGGGCCGGGCGCGGGGTCGCCGGCCCGGCAGACCCGCTATGCGGTTTCGGACACACCTGCGTACAAATCAAGCGGTCGGTGCGATTCGCTGTTTACCAAATCTCATTAAAAGGACATTAATGGATCGTTAGGACTTTCGGCGCCGAACCCGCGTCGTGCCTGCCAGGACGGCTCCTCCTGCCCCCGACGATGCCGTGCGCGTCGTTCAAGCCAAGAGTTCCGGCCGATGCGAACAGCCGTCCCTGCATGGTGCGCCGTCCCGTCCCTGGCCATCGTGCCGGCCGTGCCCCGTGCGGCCCGGCCGGCACAGGGCACGGGCCAGGGCCGGCGCGAGACAGGGACCGCACGGGTGCCGGCGACGTTCCAGGCCCGCGGCGTGCCCGGGGCGGAAATGGCCGGGATGGTGGGGAGC
>CAXSER010000333.1:0-3599 GCA_964236315.1 uncultured Acetobacteraceae bacterium
GTGGCGCTGACCATCGACGAGACCGGCATGGCCAAGACGCCGGACCGCAAGCTCGACGTGCGGCTTGGAGGCGCCGCGATGGGTCCACTGGGACTGTCGGAGCGTCCCGTTCCTGGCGCGTCCATCCGGCAAAAGGCTGAGGCGCCTGGAGATCGATTTCCGAGTCGAGGTTTCCAAAGGCGAGCCTCTGGCGGAGTTTGAGGCAGAGCCTCAACCTTCCTGCCTTCAGGCGGCAGCCGCCACCGCGACCCCGGACGAAAGGCGGTAGATGCGATCGAGGCGCTCCACGCCGGTCAGTCGGTGGGTGATGAGCAGGACGCTGCGGCCGGGGGCGACGACGTTCAGCGTGGCGAGGAAGGCGCGCTCGGTCTGGGAGTCCAGGCCGGCGCAGGGCTCGTCGAGGATCAGCACGGGCGCCGGGGAGAGCAGCGCGCGGGCCAGCGCCACGCGGCGCCCCTGCCCGCCCGACAGGCCGGCGCCGCCCTCGCCGAGCCAGGCGTCGAGCTGGCCGGGGAGCGCGCGCACGGTGGCGCCGATCTCTGCCTGGTCGAGGGCGTCCCACAGCTCGGCGTCGGTGGCCAAGGGGCGGGCGAGCAGCAGGTTGGCGCGGATGGTGTCGGCGAACAGGTGGGTGGTCTGGCCGAGCCAGGACAGGCGGGAGCGCAGGGCGGTGGCGTCGAGGTCGGCGAGGTCGGTGCCGCCGAGGGTGACGCGGCCGGAGTCGGGGACGCAGACCTTGAGTGCCAGGGCGGCGAGGGTGGACTTGCCGGCGCCGGAGGGGCCGAGGACGGCGACGCGCGCGCCCTGCGGGATGTCGAGGGTGAGGGCGTCGAGCACGGGGGGGCGGTCGGCGGCGTAGCGGAAGGAGACGGCGTCGAAGCGCAGCGCGCTGCCGGAGGGAAGAGGCGCCGGGGACGCGGGCTCGGGGACGGCGAGCGGGCCCTCGGCTGCGTCGAGCACGCGGGCGGCGGCGGCAGAGGCGGCGCCGGCCAGGACGCCGGCGCGCGACAGGCCGCCCGCGACCTCGAAGGCGGCGACGACGAGGAAGGCGCCGGGCACGGCGTAGAGCGGGTGGCGCCAGGCGGCGAGCAGCACGCAGAGCAGGGCGGCCTGGCCGCACAGGAAGGCGAGGGCGGCGGCGTGGCTGCCGCGGCGCGCGATGTCGCGCTGCGCGGAGAGCAGGGCCGCCTCGCGCGCCTGGATCAGGGCGAGGGAGCGGTCCTCGGCGCCGAACGCGCGCACCTCGCGCAGGCCGGACAGGGTGTCGAGCGAGGCGACGCGCAGCGCGGAGGCGGTCTCGGCGAGGCGGGTGCCGCTGCTCTCGGACATGCGGGCGGCGACCAGGGGAAGCGCGAAGGCGGCGGCGGCGAAGCAGGCGCACACCTCCAGGGCGAGCGCGGGGTCGCGTCGGCCGAACAGCACCGCGAGGACGGGCAGCAGCAGCACGGCGGCGCAGGCGGGGACCAGGATGCGCAGGTACAGGCCGTCCAGCGCCTCGACGTCGCCGACCAGGCGCGACAGCACGTCGCCGGCGCGGCGGAAGCCGAGGCCGCCGGCGGAGCGCACGGCGAGGCCGCGGAAGAACCAGACGCGCAGGTCGGCGAGCGCGCGGAAGGTGGCCTCGTGGGTGAGCAGGCGCTCGGCGTAGCGCAGCACCACGCGGGCGACGCCGACGGTGCGCAGCAGGGCGGCGCCGGTGAAGGCGAGCGCGAAGGCGGCGCCGATCGTGCCGGTGGCCGCGAGCGCGCGGCCGGCGTCGGCGAGCACGGGGTTGTCGAGGGCGGGCGCGACCAGGCCCGGGCCGTCGAGGGGGGTGCCGGCGACCACGGAGCCGATCCAGGCGCCGGACAGGGTCAGCAGGGCGACGGCGGAGGCGACCGAGCACAGGGAGACCACGACGCCGAGCAGGAGCCAGACGGTGCGGGCGCGCCAGAGGGCGAGGATGCGCAGCAGCGGGGTCATGGGCAGGGTCCGGGAAGGAAGGAAGGCCGGGCTCTGCCCGGACCCGCCAGAGGCTGGGCCTCTGGACTGCCTTCTTTAAGTACAGGATTCCAAAGGCGAGCCTTTGGCGGAGTCCAGAGGCGGAGCCTCTGGCCTTGCTTCCTCATGCAGCCCCCCTGACCCCGGTGGCGCGGCCGTCGCGGATGTCCAGGCGGCGGCCGCCGAAGCCGTGGGCGGCGGCGGAGTGGCTGGCCAGGATCACGGTGCGGCCGACGGCGAGGCGGCGCAGGCTGTCGAGCACCTCGGCCTCGGTGGCGGGGTCGAGGTGGGCGGTTGGCTCGTCGAGGAGCAGCAGGGGCGCATTGCGCAGGAAGGCGCGGGCGATGGCGACGCGCTGCGCCTGGCCGCCGGACAGGCCGTGGCCGGCCTCGCCGATCACGGTGTCGAGGCCGTCGGGCAGGGTGTTGGCGAAGGTGTCGACCTGGGCGCGGCTGGCGGCCTGCTCGACCTCGGCGTCGGTGGCGTCGGGGCGGCCGAAGGCGATGTTCTCGCGCAGGGTGCCGGCGAACAGGACGGGCTTCTGGCCGATCCAGGCGGTGAGCTTCGCGAGTGCTGCGGGGACGATGGTCTCGATGGAGGCGCCGTTGAGCAGGACGCGGCCGGAGTCGGGACGGGCGAAGCCGAGCAGGACCTCGATCACGGTGGACTTGCCGGCGCCGGACGGGCCGGCGAGCACGAGGGTCTCGCCGGCGGGGACGCGGAAGCTCATGCCGTCGAGCGCGGGCGGGCGGGCGGGGTCCCAGGACAGGCGGACGTCGTCGAAGGCGATGGCGACGCCGCGCGCCGCGATGGTGCGGATCTCCGGGGCGGGGCCGTCGGGGACGGTGGCGGGCGGCGGCAGCGAGGCGAGCACCTCGGCGGCGCCGGCGGCCTGCAGGCGGTCCTGGTAGGCCAGGGAGAACACGCGCAGGGGGGCGAAGAACTCGGGGGCAAGCAGCAGGCAGAACAGGGCGGTCGCGGGGGTCAGGGCGCGGGCGGCGGGGGCCGCGGTGGCGGCGAGCAGGGCGTGGCCGTCGTGCAGGGCGAGGATGACGAGGGCGGCGGCGAGCGCGCAGTCGAGCGCGGCGGAGGACAGGAAGGCGACGCGCAGCACGCGCATGGTGCGCTGGCGCAGCTCGGCGGCGGCGGCGGCCAGCGCGCGGGCCTCGTCCTCGGTGCGGCCGGACAGGACGATGGTGGCGATGCCGCGCACGCGGTCGAGGAAGCGGGCCTGCAGGCGGGCGAGGGCGAGGAACTGGCGCTTCGAGGCGGCGGCGGCGCCGATGCCGGACAGCGCCATGGCGACGGGGACCAGCAGGCCGGCGCAGATCAGCACCAGGGCGGCGAACGGGTCGGCGAGCAGGGCGGCGACGGCCACCGCGGTGGGCGCTAGCAGGGCGAGGGTGGCGGCGGGGACCCAGCGGGAGAACAGGCCGTCGAGCGCCTCGATTCGGTCGACCACGGCGGCGGTCAGCTCGCCGGACGGGCGCAGGCGGAGCAGGGCGGGGCCGGCCTGCAGCAGGCGCGACAGGGCGTCGGTGCGCAGGCGGCGTCGGGCGGCGGCGCCGGCGGCGAAGGCGGCGCGCTCTGCGGCGAGCAGCAGGGCGGCGCGGCCGAGG
>CAXSER010000334.1:0-3596 GCA_964236315.1 uncultured Acetobacteraceae bacterium
CCTCTGGACTCCGCCAAAGGCCCGCCTTTGGAAACCCCTACTTAAGTGAAGCCGGCCCAGGGGCGCTGCCCCTGGCGGGTCCAGGGCAGAGCCCTGGCCTTGCTTTCTTCCTCCTGTGCAAGAGGCATTCAAATGGCTGAGACCCTTCCCGTCGGCGTGATCGGCGCGGGCCTGGGCGGCCTGGCCGCGGCCTGCGTGCTGGCGGCGCGCGGCCACAAGGTCGTGCTGTTCGAGAAGAACGACTGGCTCGGCGGCAAGGCCGCGCAGTGGGAGCAGGACGGGTTCCGCTTCGACATGGGGCCGACGATCCTGACGGTGCCGTCGGTGCTGGAGCGCATCTTCGCCGAGGCGGGCGTGAAGATGAGCGACCGGCTGGACCTGCGCAGGCTCGACCCGCAGTGGCGCTGCTTCTTCGACGACGGCAGCAGGCTCGACCTGCAGGAGAACGTGGGGGAGATGTCGGCGGCGCTGGCGCAGTACGCGCCGGGGAGCGAGCGGGGCTACCAGGCGTTCCTGAAGATGTCGGAGGGGCTGCACACCGTCAGCGAGAAGTTCTTCTTCTGGCGCTCCGTGGAGGACATCAGGGACACGATGGACCTCAAGACGGGGATGAACCTGTCGACGCTGAAGGACGTGCTGAGCCTTAAGATGGGCTCCACGGTGGCCAAGCAGATCAGGAAGCACGTCGCGGACCCGAGGGTGTCGCAGATGCTCGACCATTTCGTGCAGTACGTGGGGTCCTCGCCGTACGGGTCGCCGGCGGTGCTGTGCTCGATCGGGCACATGCAGGTCGACGAGGGCGTGTGGTACCCGATGGGGGGGACGCGGGCGGTGCCGCTGGCGCTGGCCAAGCTCGCGGAGGAGCTGGGCGTCGAGGTGCGGATGGGCTGCGGGGTCGCGCGCATCACCAGCGCCGGGGGGCAGGCCAACGGGGTGGTGACGGAGCGGGGCGAGAGCATCGCGCTGTCGGCGGTGGTGTCGAACATGGACAGCGTGCGGACGTATCGCGAGCTGGTGGGGGGTGCTCCGGCGGCGGGGTTCGCCAAGCGGTGGAAGCGGGAGGCGGCGTGCTCGGGGGTCGTGCTGTACCTCGGGCTGAGCAAGGCGTACGAGCACCTGGCGCACCACGACTTCGTGTTCTCGCGCGACCCGGAGGAGGAGTTCGACTTCATCTACACGAAGGGCGAGCCGGCGCCGGACCCGACCTGCTACATCGCGGCGCCGTCGCGCACGGAGCCGGGGGTGGCGCCGCCCGGGGGCGAGGCGCTGTACGTGCTGGTGCACACGCCCTACCTGCGGCCGCACCACGACTGGAAGGCGATGCTGCCGGCGTACCGGCGGGTGATCCTGGACAAGCTGGCGCGCACGGCGGGGCTGCACGACCTGGAGAGCCGCATCGTCACCGAGCGGGTGCTGACGCCGCAGGACATCCACGAGCGCTATCGCGTGCTCGACGGGGCGATCTACGGGCTGGCGAGCCACGGGTCGTTCTTCGGGGCGTTCAAGCCGGGCAACCGGTCGCGCGACCTCGGCGGGCTGTACCTCGCGGGCGGGGCGGCGCATCCGGGGCCGGGGATGCCGATGGTGCTGATGTCGGGGTGGATCGCGGCGGACTCGCTGGACAACGACCGCGCGGGGACGCGGGCGGCGTGATCCGGGGCGCCGGGCAGGGCGTCTCTCGGCGTGCCTGACGGGATGGCGGGGGCGGCCTCGCCGCAGCAGGGGGCGGACCCGTTGGCGGCCCGTTCGCCGCTGGCGATCGCGATGTTCCACCGCTACCTGCTGTGGTACCTGCCGCGGCATTTCCATGCGGTGCGGGTGGCGCGGGAGGGGTGGCCGGCGCTGCCGGACGGACGGCCAGTGGTGGTGTTCACCAACCATCCGTCGTGGTGGGACCCGGCGATGTTCGTGCTGGTGCACTGCACGCTGATGCGCGGGCGGCGGGGGTACGGGCCGATGGAGGCGGCGGCGCTGGCGCGCTACGGCGTGCTGCGGCGCATGGGGCTGTTCGGCATCGAGGCGGACAGCCGGGCGGGGGCGGCGACGTTCCTGCGGCTCGGCGCGCGGGTGCTGGCCGATCCGGCGGGCGTGCTGTGGGTCACGGCGCAGGGGCGGTTCGCGGACGCGCGGCAGCGGCCGGTGGTGCTGCGGCCGGGGCTGGCGCATCTGGCGCGGCTGGCGCCGGGGGCGCTGCTGCTGCCGCTGGCGGCGGAGTATCCGTTCTGGAACGAGAGCCGGCCGGAGGCGCTGCTGCGCTTCGGGGCGCCGGTGGAGGCGGCCTCGCTGCTGGGCCGGTCGGCGCGGGAGGGCACGCGGGTCCTGGAGGCGGCGCTGGAGGCGGCGATGGACGGGCTGGCGCGGGATGCGGTCGGGCGGGATGCGGCGCCGTTCCGCACCCTCCTGGAAGGCGGGGCGGGCGTGGGCGGGGTGTACGACGTGTGGCGGCGGGCCCGGGCGGCGGTGTCGGGGCGGGGCTTCGACCCGGCGCACGACGTCGGGCCTGCTGCCGGGCCTGCTGCCGGACCCGGGATGGCGGCGGACGTGGCGAGGCGGCGGGCATGATCGTGGTGCTGGTGCTGGCGTTCGGGCCGGTGGTGCTCGCGTTGTGGAACCTCGCGCTGTATCGGCGGCCGGCGATGGCGGCGGGGATGCCCGCGGTCTCGGTGCTGATCCCCGCGCGCAACGAGGCGGCCAACATCGCGGACGCCGTGGCCTGCGTGCTCGCGAGCCGGGGCGTGGAGGTCGAGCTGGTGGTGCTCGACGATGCGTCGACGGATGCGACGCCGGCGATCCTGGCGGCGATCGACGATCCGCGGCTGAGGGTGTCGCACGCGCCGAAGCTGCCGCCGGGGTGGTCGGGCAAGCAGCATGCGTGCGCGGCGCTCGGGCGGCTCGCGCGGCACGAGCTGATGGTGTTCGTGGACGCGGACGTGCGGCTGGCGCCGGACGCGCTGTCGCGGATGGCGGGGTTCATGCAGCGCCACGACGTCGGCATGGCCAGCGGGTTCCCGCGGCAGGTGACGCTCACCTGGTCCGAGCGGCTGCTGCTGCCGCTGATCCACTTCCTGCTGCTGGGGTATCTGCCGATGGCGGCGATGCGGCGCTCGGCCTCCCCCGGGTTCGGGGCGGCGTGCGGGCAGCTGGTGATCGTGCGGCGCGACGACTACCTGCGCGCCGGCGGGCATGGGGCGATCCGGGCGTCGCTGCACGACGGGATCACCCTGCCGCGCGCGTTCCGGCGCTCCGGGTCGATGACCGGGCTGTTCGACGCCAGCGGGTTCGCGTCGTGCCGGATGTACAGCAATGCCGCCCAGGTGTGGGAGGGGCTGACCAAGAACGCCACCGAGGGCATGGCGAGCGCGCGGGCGCTGCCGGTGTGGACCGTGGTGCTCGGCGGCGGGCAGGTGCTGCCGGTGGTGCTGCTGGCGCTGTTCCCCGGCGTGGAGACGGCGGCGGCGGCGGCGGCGGGGGTCGGGCTGCGGCTGCTGCTGGCGGCGCGGTTCCGGCAGCCGGTGCTGGGCGCGCTGCTGCATCCGGTGGGGATGGCGGCGCTGCTGGTGGTGCGTTCGGCAAACATGGTGCTCGCGGCGGCACCC
>CAXSER010000335.1:0-3594 GCA_964236315.1 uncultured Acetobacteraceae bacterium
CGACGGGAAGCCAGGCCAGGTCGGTCAGTGCCATGGGTGTCCCTCGTGCTTGGGCAGAGGCGTTGTACGCATGACCGTCCGCGCCGGCCAGCGGCAATCGGAAGGAAGCAAGGTTGAGGCTCTGCCTCAAACTCCGCCAAAGGCTCGCCTTTGGGAACCGCTACTTGAGGAAGGGTTTCCAAAGGGCTCGGCCCTTTGGCGGGTTCGGGCAGAGCCCGACCTTGCCTGACTTCCTAGGGATGCAGCAGTGGCCGCAGCACGTCCTCCACGCCCCCTAGCGTGATCTGCGTGCCGATGCACAGCAGCAGGAACGCCGCCAGGCGGGTGACCACGCGCGCGCCCCCCGGTCCGAGTAGCGCGATCAGCCGGTCGGCGAAGCTGTAGGCGACCCAGACGATGAGCGCGACCGCCGCCGCCGCCGCCGAGACGCCTGCGAAGAACGCGAGCACCGAGTGGTGCGGCCTCTCCGAGCCCAGCGCCACCGCGACGGAGATGGTGCCGGGCCCGGTGGTGAACGGCATGGTCAGCGGGAAGAAGGCGATGTCGTCGATGGGCGGCCTGGAGTCCGGCGTGGTGCCGCGCGCGGGCTCCGCCTGGCGCTCCTTGCGCGCCTGTGTGGTCTCCGGCGCGTTGAGCAGGCTCCACGCGCGGGTGGCGACGACCAGGCCGCCGGCGATGCGCAGCGCCGCCAGGGTGATGCCGAAGAAGCTGAGCACGTACGACCCCGCCCAGAGCGAGACCAGCAGCACCAGCAGTGAGTAGAGAGCGATGCGCCGGGCCAGCGCGGCGCGCTCGGCGTGGGTGCGCTCGGCCATCACCTGGCTGAAGATCAGTGCGCCCCCCGCCGGGTTGACGATGGAGAACAGCGCGGGGAACGCCAGCAGGAAGCCGCCGAGGTCAGGCATCGGTCATGCGCATGACGGCAGGCGCCCTCACGATCAGGCCGGCTTGCGCCGCCAGACGGGTGCGGGCGCGGGCTTCTTCATCTCGGTGCGTGCCTCCTGGAGCAGGCGTCGCTCGTTGCGCTTGACGAACACCAGCCCGCAGACCAGCGCGATCGCGCCGACCACCGCCAGTGCAAGGCCGACCGGCCCGCTGACCCGCTTGACCGCGTCGCCGAGCACGTAGGCGCCGAAGCCGTACAGGCTGGTCCAGCCGATGCCGCCCAGCGCGTTCCAGATCAGGAAGCTGTGCCAGGCCATCTGGTTGGCGCCCGCGAGCAGCGCCACGAAGGTGCGCAGCACGGCGACGAAGCGCCCGAGGAACACCACCCGCCCGCCGTAGCGGCGGAACAGGTAGCGGCCCAGCTCCAGCCGCTCCTCGCTCAGCCCTATCCTCCGGCCGAAACGCGCCAGGACCCGGAAGCCGACGCTCCTGCCGATGAAGTAGCCGATCTGGTCGCCGACGATGGCGCCCGCCGCGGCGACCGGCACGATGACGAAGATGTCGAGCCTGTGGGTGGCCGCGGCATACAGCGCGGCCGTGATCATCAGGCTCTCGCCCGGCAGCGGCAGTCCGGTCGCCTCCAGCATCACGCCGATCCCGACCACGGCGTAGCCGTACTGCGAGAACAGGTGGTCCAGCCCGTGCATCGAGAACAGGTCCAGGACCGTCAGCCCTGCAGGAACGGGTTGGAGCGGCGCTCGGCGCCGATCGTCGAGGGCGGGCCGTGCCCGCACAGGAACGCCACGTCGTCGCCGAGCGGCAGCAGCTTGTCGCGGATCGCCGCCAGCAGCGCGTCCGTGTCGCCGTACTCGAAGTCGGTGCGCCCGACCGAGCCCTGGAACAGCACGTCGCCCACCAGCGCGAAGCGGCCGGCGCGGTCGAACAGCACGACGGACCCCGGCGTGTGTCCCGGGCAGTGCAACACCTCCCAGGTGCGCCCGGCGGCCTGCACGCTCTCGCCCTCGGCGAGCCAGCGGTCCGGCACGACGTTGCGCATGGGCACGCCGTACTGCCGCCCCGCCGCCTCCAGCCCGTCGAGCAGGAAGGCGTCGCGGCGGTCCGGCCCCTCGATCGGCACCGCCTGGCCCGGCGAGCGGGCGCGCAGACGGTCGCGCAGTTCCGCGGCTCCGCCGGCATGGTCGAGATGGCCGTGGGTGAGCAGGATGCGGTCCGGCACCACCCGGTGCTGGTCGAGGGCGGCGAGGATGCGGTCCACGTCGCCGCCGGGATCGACCACCACCGCGGCGCCGGTGTCCGCGTCCCACAGGATCGCGCAGTTCTGTCGGAACGGGGTGACCGGAACGATCACCTGTCTCATCTCGCCCATCGTGACCTCCCGTGCCGCGGTCCTATGTTACAGGGCCGGTCGGCGAAGGCCAGCGCCGGCGGGCTGAGCGGGTGACCGCGCCCTCCCCTGCCCGCCTCGCGCCCACAGCGCCTGCCCACCACTGCCGAAGGCCTGCCATGAACCGTCACGACGACTCCGGAGCCGTGGAACGTGACGTGGTCCTGCTCGGCGCAGGGCACGCCCATGTCGCCGTGCTCCGTGCCTTCGGGATGCGGCCGATCCCCGGGGTGCGGCTCACCCTGGTCACGCCGCAGCCGGAAGCCGTGTACTCGGGCATGCTGCCGGGCGTGGTCGCCGGGCTGTATCGCGCGGAGCAGGCACGCATCGAGCTGTTCCCGCTGGCACGGTTCGCGCGGGCCCGCATCTACCTGTCCTCCGCCTCAGGACTGGACCTCGCGCGGCGCGAGGTGCTGTGCGAAGGGCGACCGCCGGTACCCTACGACCTGCTCTCGATCGACGTCGGAGCCACGCCGCGCATTGCCGACGTGCCGGGCGCGCGTCGCCATGCCGTGCCGCTCAAGCCGATCGACGGCCTGCTGTCCAGGATCGGCGCGATGCTGGACCGGGCCCGCGCGCGAGGCGGCTCGGCCAGGGTGGCGGTCGTCGGCGGTGGCGCGGGCGGCACGGAGCTGGCCTTCGCGCTGGCGCGCAGGCTGCGCGAGGACGCAGCGGCGGGCGTGACCGTGGAGGTCGTGCTGCTGACCGGGTCGGGGCTGCTGCCCGGCTTCGCGAAGGAGGCGCGCCTGCGGATACGCTCGCTTGCCGGCGCGCAGGGCTTGTCGGTCCGCGACGCGCGTGTCGTGGCGGTGGATGCCGTGGACCCCGCATGCCCGTCCGGCTCCCTGCGCGTGACGCTCGATGACGGCCAGGTCCTGGACGTCGACGAGGTTGTCTGGGCGACGCAGGCCGCTGCGCCGTTCTGGCTGCAGGACACCGGGCTGGCGACGAATGCCGACGGCTTCCTGGCCGTGGACGGCGAGCTGCGCGCCACCGGGTGCCGCGACGTGTTCGCCGCCGGCGACGTGGCGGCGTTCACGCCGCGCGACCTGCCGAAGTCCGGAGTCTACGCGGTGCGCGCCGGGCCGGTGCTGGCGCACAACCTGCGCGCCACCCTACTGGGCCGGCCGCTGCGGCGGTTCCGGCCGCAGCGGCACGCGCTCTACCTGCTCTCGACCGGCGGACGCCACGCGGTCGGCACGCGCCACGGCATCACCCTGGAGGGCGACTGGCTCTGGCGCTGGAAGGACCGTCTCGACCGCCGCTTTGTGGACCGGTTCAACAACCTGCCGGTGATGGCGCCG
>CAXSER010000336.1:0-3592 GCA_964236315.1 uncultured Acetobacteraceae bacterium
GGAAGGCCAGGGCTCTGCCCTGGACCCGCCAGGGCGAGCCGCCCTGGACCGGCCTTCCTAAGTATAGGTTTCCAAAGGCCCGGCCTTTGGCGGAGTCCAGAGGCAGAGCCTCTGGCCTTGCTTTCTTCAGGGGGTTCGATGAGCGAAGGTCTGACGCAGCTGGGCCGCCAGGTGCAGGCGCCGGGGAGCCCGGAGGAGGCGGTGCTGGAGCGGGTGCCGGCGCCGCACCAGGGGCGGCACTACGTCGCGCGGTTCACGGCGCCGGAGTTCACCTCGCTGTGCCCGATCACGGGGCAGCCGGATTTCGCGCACATCGTGATCGACTACGTGCCGGGAGAGTGGCTCGTGGAAAGCAAGTCGCTGAAGCTGTACCTCACCAGCTTCCGCAACCATGGCTCGTTCCACGAGGCGTGCACGATGGATATCGCGACGCGGCTGGTCGGGCTGCTGGCGCCGGTGTGGCTGCGGATCGGGGCATACTGGTATCCGCGTGGCGGGATGCCGATCGACGTGTTCTGGCAGACGGGAGCGGCGCCGGAAGGGTGCTGGGTGCCGGCGCAGGACGTGCCGGGGTATCGCGGGCGGGGGTGAGGCCTGGCGGGAAAGCCGGGGCGTCCGGCAGGCAGGAGCGGCGGCGGCCTTCGCCGGGCGGTCAGGGCTGCCGGGGGCCGGGGCGAGGCCGGCGTAGAGCTCGGCGACCGGGATCTCGATGCCGGTTTCCGGCAAGGCGAGGATGTCCGTTTCGGTCAGGCCGGTGGCGTGGAAGACCTCGTCGGCGTGGTCGCGGGACAGGACGGTGAGGGCGACGGCGCCGGGCTCGACGATGATGTAGCGACGGATGCTGGGGACGGCCTGGTACTCGCGCAGCTTCGTCACGTGGTCGGTGCGCACGGAGGAGGGACTGACGACCTCGAACACGACGACGGGGTCGGGGACCAGGCGGTCGCGGTCGGAGAAGGGCGTGCAGGTGACGACGGCGTCGGGGTAGCGGACGGCCTCGGCGATGGTGGCGATGGCGGCGTCGGGGCCGAGCGGCTCGCAGGGGTGGCCGGCGAGGCGGCTGGCGAGGGCGCGGTTGATGTTGCGGATGAGGCGGCTGTGGCCGAGGTCGCCGCCGGCCATGGCGACCGGGCGGGTGCCGTCGAACTCGTGGCGCGCCGGCTGGGCCTGGGCCCAGTCGAGGAACTGCTCGGCGGTCATCGGGTGCAGCGCTGCGGGCATGCGGGGCAGCGTAGCATTGGTGGCCGGGGGTGGTTTTGCCTGCCGGTCCGTGGATGTGCGGCGCGGCGGCCCTAGGTGGCTGGCCCGGCGGTGGCGAGCACCTCGCGCAGGCTTGCGGACAGGGCGCGGGTGACGGCGGGGCGGTCGGAGGCGGGCAGCTGGCCGGCTCGTTCGGCGTCGTCGGCGTCCATGGTCGCGACCTTGGATGGGCGCACGATGGAGGGGGCGGGCAGGCCCGCGACCGCGAGGTCGGTGATCTCGACGTCGCCGGGCCAGCGGCGGTGGGTGGCGCTGGTGATCATCAGCACCCAGAGCAGCGTCGGCATGCCTTCGCCAGCATGGCGGGCGATGACGAGGGCGGGGCGGCGCTGCTGGACCGGGCGGTTGGTGTAGGGGAACGGGACCTTGACGATGTCCCAGACGCTAGAGGGCGGCATAGGCCTGGGCGTCGCTGGCGCTGTCCCACTCGCCGAATCCGGCGAAGGGGTCCTCGCCTTCCGCAGGCGCCGGCCTGCGGGTCAGCACCACGCGGTCCTGCTCGATCGTGTAGGCGAGCTCGTCGCCGGGGCGGAGGCCGAGGGCGGTGCGGACGGACTGGGGGACGGTCGTCTGCGCCTTGCTGGTGAGCCGGCTGGTGATCATGGCGCCAGGGTAAGGAAAATCCTTGCCGGGCTCAAGGCCGGCAAGGAAAGCTAGGGCTTTGTCTATGGAGGCCCTTGCCTCAGTAGAGCCGGTCCAGGGCGGCTCGCCCTGGCGGAGCTCGAGGCAGAGCCTCGACCTTGCTTACTCCTCGCGGAACACGCTCGCCGGGTAGCCCTGGGCGAACAGCAGGGCGCGCAGGTCGGCGTGGCGGACCTGGTTGGGGATCTCGCGGTTGACGATGTCGCGGGCGCGGAAGGCGATGGCGGTGCCGGCCTCGCGCAGCATGGGAATGTCGTTGGCGCCGTCGCCGACCGCGAGGGTGGCCGCGGCGCGCAGGCCGCGGGCGTCGCGCAGGGCGCGGAGGGCTCCGAGCTTGGCGGGGCCGTCGAGCACGGGCTCCTCCAGCGTGCCGGCGAGCAGGCCGTCCTCGACGACGAGGACGTTGCCGCGGTGCTCGTCGAAGCCGCAGAGGCTGGCCACGTGGGCGGTGAACAGGGTGAAGCCGCCGGAGACGAGGGCGGTGGTGGCGTTGTGGGCGCGCATGGTGGCGACGAGGGTGCGGGCACCAGGGGTGAGGCGGACCTCGGCGACGGCGCGGGCGACGGTCTCCAGGGGGACGCCGCGCAGGAGGGCGAGGCGGTCGCGCATGGCCTGGGCGAAGTCGACCTCGCCGTCGATGCTGCGGTGGCTGATGGCCTCGACCTCGGGGCCGACGCCGGTGTCGTGGGCGAGGCGGTCGAGAGTCTCGCCGTCGACGATGGTGCCGTCCATGTCGGCGACGAGCAGGCCCTTGCGCCGGCCGCGGGCGCGGGTGACGAGGGCGTCGACGGGGGCGTCCTCCAGGGCGGCGCGGACCAGGGCGAGGTCGGGGCGGTCGCGGCAGGCGATGTCGGCGGCCTCGTTCGGGGAGAGCACGACCGGGTTGCGGCCACGGACCGCGTCGCGGACGCGGTGGAGCAGGCCGGCGGTGAGCGCCGTGTCGCGGGCGGCGACCAGGGTGAGGACGAAGGACATGGGGGCGGCATCGCACGAAGCGGGGCAGGCTGGCCAGGGCGGCGATGGGCGCGGCGATGCGGGCGGCGATACGGGCGGGGGCGGAGGGGGCCTGCCGCCGTGCCTCGTCGTGTGCGGGCCGACGGCGAGCGGGAAGTCGGCGCTGGCGCTCGGGCTGGCGGAGCGGCTGGGCGGCGTGGTGGTCAACGCGGACTCGATGCAGGTGTATCGCGAGCTGCGCGTGCTCACGGCGCGGCCGTCGCCGGCCGACGAGGCGCGGGTGGCGCACCGGCTGTACGGGGTGCGCGCGGCCGCCGAGCCGGGGAGTGCGGCGTGGTGGCGCGGGGCGGCGCTGGGGGCGATGGCGGAGGCGACGGCCGCGGGGCGGCTGCCGATCCTGTGCGGGGGGACGGGGCTGTATCTCGCGGCGCTGACGGACGGGCTTGCGGAGATCCCGGAGGTGGGGGAGGCGACGCGGGCGGAGGCGCGGGCGCTGGTGGCGGCGGAGGGGTCGGCCGCGCTGCATGCGCGGCTGGCCGAGGTCGATCCGGAGACGGCGGCGCGGCTGCGGCCGGGGGATCCGCAGCGGGTGGCGCGGGCGTGGGAGGTGTGGCGCGGCACTGGGCAGGGCCTGGCCGCTTGGCTGCGCGCCGCGCCGCCGCAGACGGGGTGGGCCTACCAGGTCATCCTGTTGGACCCGCCCCGCGCCGAGCTGCGCGCCGCCATCGCCGCCCGG
>CAXSER010000337.1:0-3587 GCA_964236315.1 uncultured Acetobacteraceae bacterium
AAGGGATCAAAGGGTCCTCGGACCCTTTGCGGGTTTGGGCAGAGCCCAACCTTGCTTCCTGCCTGGGCTTTACCTCCGGCCTCCGGCGTGAGCGGCCCGCAGGCGGCGCTGATCGGCTTCGCGATCCGTTTCCGCGGGGTGGTCGTCGGGCTGTCGCTGGTGCTGCTGGTGGCCGGGCTGCTGGGGCTGGCGGACGCGCGCTACGACGTGTTCCCAGAGTTCGCGCCGCCGCAGGTGGGCATCCAGACCGAGGCGCCGGGCCTGGCGCCGGAGCAGGTCGAGGCGCTGGTGACGCGGCCGGTGGAGACGGCGGTGCTCGGGTCGGCCGGGGTGCGGGTGGTGCGGTCGAACTCCACGCAGGGGCTGTCGGTGGTCAGCGTGTTCCTCGACCCGCGCGGCGACCTGGGGCGGCTGCGCGCGGCGGTGGCGGAGCGGCTGGCGGTGGCGGCGCAGCGGCTGCCGGCGGGGGTGGCGGCGCCGGAGCTGACGCCGCTGACCTCGTCGTCGCAGATGCTGCTGGTGCTGGGGCTGACGTCGGGGCGGCGCTCGGCGATGGAGTTGCGCACGCTGGCGGACGGGGCGTTGCGGCTGCGGCTGCTGTCGGTGCCGGGGGTGGCGGACGTGGGCGTGTTCGGCGGGGAGCGGCGCACGCTGCAGGTGCAGGTGCATCCGGCGAGGCTGGCGGCGGCGGGGCGGGGGCTGGGCGACGTCGCGGCGGCGACGCGGCGCGCGGCGGGGATGCGCGGCGCGGGGTTCGTGGACACGCCGAACCAGCGGATCGTGCTGGACGCGCGCGGCGGCGAGCTGGGGCCGGAGACGCTGGCGGAGACGGTGGTGGGCGGGGGCGTCTTCGCGGGCGGCAGCGGGACGGGGGGCGGCGCAGCGGGGCGGGTGGTGCTGGGCGACGTGGCGGCGGTGGCGGTGGCGCCGGGACCGGCGATCGGGGGGGCGGCGATCGGCGGCGAGCCGGGGGTGATCCTCAACGTGTCGGAGGCGTACGGCGCGGACACGCTGCGGGTGACGCGCGCGGTGGAGGCGGTGCTGGCGGAGCTGCGGCCGGGGCTGGAGGCGGACGGCGTGGTGCTGCACGCGGCGCTGTTCCGGCCGGCGGACTTCATCGCCATCACCACGGGCAACATCGGGGTGTCGCTGGCGGTGGGCGCGGTGCTGGTGGCGGGCGTGCTGGTGCTGTTCCTCGCGGACCTGCGCACGGCGGCGATCTCGTGCGCCGCGATCCCGCTGTCGCTGCTGGCGGCGACGCTGGTGCTGCAGCGGCTGGGCTACAGCCTGAACACCATGACGCTGGGCGGGCTCGCGATCGCGATCGGCGAGGTGGTCGACGACGCGGTGATCGACGTCGAGAACATCGTGCGCAGGCTGCGCGAGAACCGGCGGCTGGCGGCGCCGCGGCCGGAGCGGGCGGTGGTGCTCGACGCGTGCCTCGAGGTGCGCGGCGCGGTGGTGTACGCGAGCCTCGCGGTGATCGTGGTGTTCCTGCCGGTGGTGTTCCTGCCGGGGATCGCCGGGCGGCTGTTCGCCCCGCTCGGCGTCGCCTACGTGCTGGCGGTGGCGGCGTCGCTGGGCGTGGCGCTGGTGGTGACGCCGGCGCTGTCGGCGAGCCTGCTGGTGGGGCGCGCGCTGCGGGCGGCCGACCCGGCGCCGGTGCGCTGGTCGCGGGCGGGGTACGAGCGGCTGCTGGGGCGGATGTCGCGCAGGCCGCGCACCGTGCTGCTGTGCTGGGGGGTGCTGGTGGCGGGAGGGCTGTCGGTGCTGCCGCTGCTGGGGACGAGCTTCATCCCGGAGCTGAAGGAGACGCACTTCACGCTGCACATGTCGGCGGTGCCGGGGACCTCGGTCGAGGAGTCGCTGCGCATCGGGGCGCGGGTGGCCGTGGCGCTGCGGCGGCTTCCGGTGGTGCGCTCGCTGGCGCAGCGGGTGGGGCGGGCGGCGCTGTCGGCGGACACCTGGGGGCCGAACTACAGCGAGTTCGAGCTGGACCTGCAGCCGGGGCTGTCGGGGAGCGAGACGGATGCGGCGCGCGAGGCGCTGCGCGGGGTGCTGGCGCGGTTCGTCGGCGTGAACTTCGCGCTCAAGACGTTCCTGGGGGAGAGGATCGAGGAGACGGTGTCGGGGTTCACGGCGCCGGTGGCGATCGGGCTGCACGGCGGCGACCTGGACGCGCTCGACCGGGCGGCGGCGGAGGTGGCGCGGGTGCTGGGAGGCGTGGCCGGGGCGTCGGGGGTGCAGGTGGAGAGCCCGCCGGGGCAGCCGTCGCTGCAGGTCAGGCTGCGGCCGGCGGCGGTGGCGCGGTTCGGGCTCGACCAGGCGGACGTGCTGGAGGCGGTGCGCATCGCCTACGGCGGCGACGTGGCGGGCGAGGGGTTCGACGCGGACGGGGCGTTCGACGTGGTGACCGTGCTCGACCCGGAGTCGCGGGCGGACCTGCGGGCGATCGCGTCGCTACCGCTGCGCGCGGCCGACGGCACGCGGGCGCGGCTCGGGGATGTCGCGGAGATCTACGAGGCGGGGGCGCGGGCCGGGGTGCTGCACCAGGGCGGGCAACGCCTGCAGAGCGTGACCTGCAACGTGGACGGCGGCGACGTGGCGGGGTTCGTGGCGCGCGCGCGCGTGCGGATCGCGGCGGGGGTGCGGCTGCCTGCGGGGGTGAGCCTGGACTACGGCGGCACGGCGCAGGCGCAGTCCGAGGCGCGGCGGGACCTGCTGCTCAACGCGGCGCTGGGGCTTGCGGGGGTGGTGGCGCTGCTCGCGGTGGTGACGGGGAGCGGGCGCACGCTGCTGCTGGTGATGCTGAACCTGCCGTTCGCGCTGGTGGGCGGGGTGGTGGCGGTGTTCGCGACGGGGGGCGTGCTGACGCTGGGCTCGACGGTGGGGTTCGTCACGTTGTTCGGCATCACGCTGCGCAACTCGATCATGATGGTGTCGCACTACGCCAGGCTGGCAGAGGACGGGGAGTGGGGGGCGGCGATGGCTATCCGCGGCGCGGGGGACCGGCTGGTGCCGATCCTGATGACGTCGCTGGTGACGGGGCTGGGGCTGCTGCCGCTGGCGGTGGGGCTGGACGACCCGGGGCGCGAGATCGAGGGGCCGATGGCGGTGGTGATCCTCGGCGGGCTGGCGACGTCGATGGCGCTGAACCTGCTGGTGCTGCCGCTGCTGGCGATGCGGCACGGGCGGTTCGGGGAGGGCGGCGGGGGGTAGCGGCAAGGGCAGGGCGGGAGACGCGGGGCGGAGAGCGCGGGGCGAGGCTGCCGTGCCGGGCGTCGCCGGGCATCATGGGGACGGGGCGGGCGCCTGCGGGGGGTCCGGCGGGGCGGCGGGGAAGGCCAGGAAGGCGCAGGGCTGCGTGGCGCGCAGCGGCGGGTCGGTGACGAGGCTGCCGGACGCGTCGCGGCGGAGGCGGAACACGGAGCCGGGGCCGTGCCCGCGGTGCACGGGCGGGGCGGCCGCCTCGATGAAGGAGCGGCGGCGCGCGGGGTCGTCGATCTCGGCCGCGACGGTCTCGCACAGGGCGCGCAGGTCGGGCGCCTGCTCGGCCGCGCGCTGCACGGCGAGCTCGGCGTAGGAGC
>CAXSER010000338.1:0-3557 GCA_964236315.1 uncultured Acetobacteraceae bacterium
GGGTCGGCGCAGGCAACCGCGGGGCGGGCCGCGCGGCCCGGCTGCGGCGCGGCTGCGGCGCGGCACAGTCGTGCGCCGTGCAACACTCGGGAATGCTCAACCGTACACAAGTAAAAAACCATTTTGTAATGAACTTGTGCGAAGTCTTATTCCGGTCACGAACGCCCGCACTCGACGCGCTGCCTATCGGAAGGATGCTGGATGCCGGGCCCTGAACCCCTGACCGAGACCGAGCGGCTGGCCTCCCTGCTCAGGGCCGGCATCCTGGACACCCCGGCGGACGAGAGGTTCGACGCCATCACCCGGCTCGCGGCGCGCATGCTCGACGCGCCGATGGCCCTGGTGACGCTGATCGACGACAGGCGGCAGTGGGTGAAGTCTGGGTTCGGGCCGCTCGCGGCCGGCAGCGTGGTGGCGCGCGACGTCGCGTTCTGCGCCCACACGATCATGACGCCCGGTCAGGTGCTGGTGATCGTCGACACCGCGGCCGACCCCCGGTTCAGCGCCAGCCCGCTGGTCACCGGGCCTGCGGCGGTGCGCTTCTACGCCGGCGTGGCGCTGCTCGACGCGGACGGTCACGCGATGGGGGCGCTGTGCGTGCTCGACACCCGGCCGCGCCAGCTCTCGCCGGGCGACGAGGCCACGCTGCGCGACCTGGCGCTGGGGGTGTCCTCGCTGATCGAGCTGCAGCGCAGCACGGCGGCGCTGCGCCACGACCGCGAGCGCCACCGCTACGCCGTCGAGCTGAGCCGGCAGATCCCGTGGCGGGCGGACACGCAGGGCCGGGTGGTCGAGGTCGGCGAGGGCTGGCCCGGCCTGTTCGGGCAGTCCCGCGAGGCGGCGCTGAACGGCGGCTGGCGCAAGGCGATCCATCCCGACGACCTGCCGTGGGTGGTCGACGCCTGGCAGCGCTGCGTGGCCGAGGAGACGCCGCTCGACATCGAGTGCCGCTACACCATGGCGGGCGGGGGGCACCGCTGGTTCAGGGTGCTGGCGGCCCTCAGCCGCACCGCGATCGGCGCGCCGGCGGGCTGGTACGGCACGGTCGAGGACATCGACGACCGCAAGCGGACGGAGGTGGCGCTGCGCGAGAGCGAGGCGCACCACCGCTACTCGGTCGAGGTCAGCCCGCAGATCCCGTGGACCGCCGACCCGCGCGGCCACCTCGAGGAGGTCAGCCCGAAGCTCGCCGCGCTCACCGGGCTCGACGAGGCGGCGATCCTGCGCGACGGCTGGGCGCAGTTCACCCATCCCGAGGACCAGCCCTCGGTGTGGCACCGCTGGGCGCGCAGCGCCAAGACCGGCGAGCCGTACGACGTCGAGTACCGCATCCGGGTGGCCGACGGCTCGTACTGCTGGTTCCACGTGCGCGCCTTCGCCCGGCGCACGCAGGGGGGACGGATCATGCGGTGGTACGGCACCGCGGAGGACATCACCGCGCGCAGGGCCGACCAGGCGCGCATCAGCCACATGGCGCTGCACGACGGGCTCACCGGGGTGGGCAACCGCGCGCTGTTCCAGGAGCGCATGCAGCACGAGCTGGCGCGGGTGGGGCGCGGTGCGCAGCTCGCGGTGCTGTGCGTCGACATCGACGACTTCAAGGCGATCAACGACACGCGCGGCCACGCCGCGGGCGACAGGGTGCTGCGCCAGGTGGCCGAGCGGCTCAGCGCCTGCCTGCGCGAGACCGACGTGGTCGCGCGCTTCGGCGGCGACGAGTTCGTGGTGATCCAGACCGGGCTCGACCAGCCGCACAACGCCGCAGCCCTGGCGCGGCGCATCATCGAGGTGGTGTCCACGCCCTGCGACACGGGCGGGCCGCCGGTGTCGGTCGGCGCCACCGTGGGGGTGAGCGTGTCGCCGCAGGACGGCAGCAGCGCCGAGCGGCTGTTCCGCAGCGCGGAGACGGCGCTGTCGCGCGCCAAGGCGGAGGGGCGCGGCGGCTTCCGCTTCTTCGAGCAGGGCATGGACGAGGAGCAGCAGGCGCGCCAGGCGATGGTGGGCGAGCTGCGCCACGCCGTCGGGCGCGGCGAGCTGGCGGTGCACTACCAGCCGCTGGTCGACGTGCGCAGCGGGCGCATCGCGTGCTTCGAGGCGCTGCTGCGCTGGGAGCATCCCGTGCTGGGGTCGGTCTCGCCCACCGTGTTCGTGCCGCTGGCCGAGGAGACGGGGCTGATCCGCGCCATCGGCGAGTGGGCGCTGCGCGAGGCGTGCCGGGAGGCGGCGTCCTGGCCGGCCGGGATCGACGTCGCGGTCAACCTCTCGCCGGTGCAGCTGCGCGACCCGGAGCTGCCGCAGCGCGTGGCCGCGATCGTGCGCGCGAGCGGCCTGGCCCTCGGGCGGCTGGAGCTGGAGGTCACGGAGTCGGTGATGCTCGGCGACAGCGAGGGCGCGGCGCGCATGCTCGACGCGTTCCACGCGCTGGGCGTGCGGGTGGCGATGGACGACTTCGGCACCGGCTACTCGTCGCTGTGCTACCTGCACACCTACCGCTTCGACAAGCTCAAGATCGACCAGAGCTTCATCGGGCGGCTGACGCACTCGGAGGAGTCGCGCGCCATCGTGCGCGCCGTGCTGAGCCTGAGCCGCGACCTCGGGCTGCTGACGGTCGCCGAAGGGGTCGAGACGGCCGAGCAGCTCGAGCAGCTGCGCGCCTACGGCTGCGACCAGGTGCAGGGCTTCCACTTCAGCAGGGCGGTGCCGGCCGCGGAGGTCGCGGGGCTGATCCGCGCGTTCGGCCACGGCGGGCGGGGACCGTCGGGCCGGGCCCGGCACCTCGCGGCCACGGGCGAGGAGTAGCGGCGGGGCGGGCGCGCAGGAAGGAAGGATTCTTCTTTTTCTGAAGAAAAAGAAGCAAAAAGACCTTGCACGTCTGGTTCACGGACTCCCGGCCGGGTCCGGATCCTTGTGGGGAAAGTTCTTCGGTTCTTTCTTCCAGGAAAGAACTCGCTTTCTTGCTGTCGTGGCACGCGGGGCTTTGGCGCGCGGGGCGGGGCTTGCTAGGCAGGGGGGATGACAGCCGCACGCGCCGACGGCGCCTCCCCCACGATGGCGCAATGGTTCCAGCTGAAGGCGGAGCAGCCGGACGCGCTGCTGTTCTTCCGCATGGGCGACTTCTTCGAGCTGTTCTTCGAGGACGCGGTGGCGGCGGCGGGCGCGCTCGACATCGCGCTCACCGCGCGCGGCGAGCACGCGGGCGCCGCCATCCCGATGTGCGGGGTGCCGGTGTCGACCTCGGAGACGTACCTCGCGCGGCTGATCCGGCGGGGGTTCCGCGTCGCGGTCGCCGAGCAGATGGAGCAGGCCTCGGCGCGCTCGGGGCGCGGGCCGCTGCGGCGCGCGATCGTGCGGCTGGTCACGCCGGGCACGCTCACCGAGGACGCGCTGCTGGAGCCGGGACGGCCGAACCTGCTGCTGGCGCTGGCGGCGGCAGGAGTGGCGGGCGGCGACGAGGGCGGCGGGGCGGGGTTCGGGGCGGCGTGGCTCGACGTGTCGACGGGGCTGTTCGAGACGCAGGCGGTGGCGCCGGGGGGGCTCGCGGGGCTGCTCGGGCGGGT
>CAXSER010000339.1:0-3548 GCA_964236315.1 uncultured Acetobacteraceae bacterium
TCGAAGTCGCCCGGCGGTGCGGGCGTGGCGCCGGGCGGGGCGGACCCGGGCGATGCGCCCTGCCCTGCCGCCAGCGGCCGGTCGCGCCAGGTCGCGGGGGGGACATCGTGCGGCGCGACCCCGCCGTGCAGCGCGGTCGACGCGGTGGCGCGCGGGCCGATGGCGTCGCGGATCGCCTGCGCGTGGGAAGCCGACAGCAGGACGTCGAGCGGGCTCGACACGAAGGCGGGGTCGCCGAGGGAGGTGTTGCGGTCGAAGTAGACGTGGCGCAGCACCTCGGCGAGCAGGTGCACGCCCGCCGCCGAGTGGAAGCCGAGGCGCGCGACGTCGTAGCCCTCCAGCGCCTGCAGCGCCTCGCACAGCACCACGCCGCCCGAGGAGGGCGGCGGCGCGGACAGCACCCGCATCCCCCGATAGCGACACTCCAGCGGCGCGGCCTCGGTGACCTGGTAGGTGTCGAGGTCTGCCGCGGTCATCACGCCGCCGCCGGCCTGCGAGGCGGCCCCGAGGGCCTCGGCGACGGCGCCGCGGTAGAACGCGTCCGGTCCGTGCGCCGCGATCGCCTCCAGGGTGTGCGCCAGCGCCGGCTGCGCGAGCCGGTCCCCCGGCTGCAGCGGCGTGCCGTCCGGGCGCAGGAACACGTGCGCGAGCTCCGGGTCCTCGCGGAACCGCGCCGTCCTGACCGCAAGGAGGTCGGTGTCGGCCTGCGACAGCACGAAGCCGTCGCGCGCCAGGGCGATCGCCGGCGCCATCGCCTGGCGCCGCGTCAGCCGGCCGTACTCGTGCAGCGCGGTGTCGAGCCCGAGCACGGTGCCAGGCACGCCCGCGGCACCCCAGCCCACGAGGCTGGCGCCGCGCACCGGGCGGCCCTGCGCGTCGAGGAACATGGTGGGGGTGGCGGCCGCCGGCGCCGTCTCGCGGAAGTTGAGGAAGCGGTCGCGCCCGTCCGCCAGATGCAGCACCATGAAGCCGCCGCCGCCGAGATTGCCGCAGCACGGGTCCACCACCGCCTCGGCGTAGCCCATCGCCACGGCGGCATCCACGGCGTTGCCGCCGTCGCGCAGGATCGCGGCACCGACCGCCGCAGAGAGGTGCTGCGTCGCGACCGCCATCCCCGTGCGGCCCTCGACGGGCTGCGGCACCGCTGCCCAGGCCGGCGGGGCGCCAGGCGCCACGGTGCAGCCAATGAAGGCGGCGCCGGCACAGCAGCGCAGGATGGCGCGTCCGCTGCGCGCCCTTGCCGTCAGGCGCGGGACGCGGCTCTCAGGCCCGCGCCGCATCCGCGCCACGGGTGCGTCTCGGGACGATCAGATCAGCTCGTCCTTCAGCTCCTTGGCCGGGCGGAAGGCGATCTTCTTCTTGGCCGCGATCTGGATCGCGGCGCCGGTCGCGGGGTTGCGGCCGGCCCGGGCGGCGGAGTGGCGCACCTGCAGAATGCCCAGGCCGTTGAGGCGCAGGCGGTCGCCCTTCTTCAGGTGCTCCACCATCAGCTCGACGAGGCCGGTCATCATCGCCTCCGCCTGCTTCTTCTGCAGGTCGTGCGCCTCGGCGAGCTCGGCCGCGACCTGCTTGAGCGAGACCGTGGTCTGCACGACGGGCTTGGCCGCGGCCTTCGGCGCCGGCGCCGCCTTCGCGCCCGCGGCGGCCTTGGCAGCGGCCGGCTTCGCCGTCTTCGCCGCGGCGGGCGCCTTGGCTGCCGGCTTGGGGGCCGGTGCCGCAGTCGCAGGCTTCTTGGTGGCCATGGCGAATCGTTCCTGATCTTGGGTCTCTGACGTGTTCACCGAATCACGGTTTTCCCCCCGGAACAAGCAGGACGTGCGAGTCGCTGCGCCACCACCCGCACAAACACGCGCCGGCGTGGCGTGCGCGTGGTGCCGGCCAGCTCAGCGCCGCATGTCAGGACCTCGTTCGCCCTCCTCCACGTCGTCGTCGGACAGGGCGTGGCCCTTCGCGTCGTGCGACCCGCCATGCGCCAGGACTTCCTGCTCCAGCGGGCCGGCGGTGCGGTCGAGCGCGAAGACGCGGGGCAGACGCTCGCTGTCGGCGACCTTGCGCGCCGCGGCGATGGCGTCCTCGAAGCTCATCGGGCGCCCGTCGGGGTGCATGGGGCGCGTGGTCTCGCGCTGCCCGTGACCGCCGCTCAGCGCGATCTCCACGATCACGCGGTCCGGGTCGTCCTCGTCGAAGCGTTGCATCACCGTCACGACCCGTCCGTCGGGCAGCGCGTCGTGCGGGCTCAGCATCACCAGTTCGGCCATGAATTCTTCCTCCTGCACCCCGAACGACGCAGCGGCGCTTCCGGTTCAACCGTGCATCGACGGCAGGGGCGCGAGGCAGGCGGCAAGGACGAGCATGACCGCCACCGCCTCGCCCACGACATGCGAGAGCGTCGGACGCTCCGGGCAGCCCCGCTGGGAACGGCAGGCCGGGGGTGTGCGGAAACTCCTGTCCCGAGCAGGTGGATTCCATGGGTGGGCCTTTGGCGAAGTCCAGCGACAGAGGCTCCGGCCCTGCCTGTCTTCGCCCGCCCTTGGAGGCGCTTGACGCCGCCCCATCTTGCGGCTTCAAGCCGTCCGTCCGACCCGGATCTTTCCGGCCGGCCGCGCGGCGAGGCGAGCCCGTAGCTCAGCTGGTAGAGCACGAGACTTTTAATCTTGGGGTCCTGGGTTCGAGTCCCAGCGGGCTCACCAGCGCGTGCCGCTGCCGGCATCCCCGGCGCTGCGCATCCTGCAGGGCGCCCTGGCCCCTGCCCTGCCTCGCAGGCGGCGGCCGCTACAGCAGGCGCAGCGCGGCGACCCCGACCACCACGCCGACCGCCGCCAGTGCCAGCGCCAGGGCAAGGCGTCGCTCGACGAAGACGCGCACCCGCTCGCCGAACAGCCGCAGCAGGCCGGCGACCAGGAAGAACCGGGCGCCGCGCGTGGCCAGGCTGGCCGCCATGAAGGTCGCGAAGTCGAAGTGCGCGGCGCCGGAGGCGATGGTCACGACCTTGTAGGGGATCGGCGTGAGGCCCTTGACCAGGATGATCCACACGCCCCACTCGGCGTAGCGCGCCTGGAACGCGGCGAAGGCCGCCTGCTGGCCGTAGGCGCGCAGCACCGGCAGCGCCACCTGCTCCAGCAGCAGCGCGCCGATCGCATAGCCGAGCGCGCCGCCCGCCACGCTTGCGATCGTGCACAGCGCCGCAAGCCACCAGGCCCGGCGCGGCCGCGCCAGCACCATCGGGATCAGCAGCAGGTCGGGTGGCAGCGGGAACACGCTGGCCTCGGCGAAGCTCACGGCGGCGAGCCACAGCGGCGCCGACGGGCGGGCGGACAGGGCGAGCAGCCGCTCGGCAAGGCGGTTCAGCATGGCACCGTCCGGTTCGCGCCACAGGGTCGCGGCGCACCGACAGGGCCGCGCCCCGAGGGGTCAGGGCACATGCCACGCCGGCCGGGGATGGTCTAGCCGCCCCGCGCCGCGCACCATGGCGCGTCAACGCCGGGATGGGACACGCGCATGCGCCTTGCCACACGCCTGATTGCCGCTGCAGGCCTCGCCACGCTCTG
>CAXSER010000340.1:0-3547 GCA_964236315.1 uncultured Acetobacteraceae bacterium
AAGCGGCAGGCTATGCCCGGCGGCAGGCAGGCAGGCAAGGTCGAGGCTCTGCCTCAAACTCCGCCAAGGGCCGGGCCCTTGGATCGCCTTCTCCTAGGTCGAAGAGATCAAAGGGTCCTTGGACCCTTTGCGGGTCCGGGCGTGGCTGGCCAAAGGTTCCGATGGCCCGCCTGGGCCATTGGAATGGCCAGCGGAGGGGGAGCCCGGCCTTGCTTCCTTCGCGACCGCATGCCCCGCTGCGTCACGGGGGGCGGACCGATGGGCGAGTGGTGGCAGGACGGCGTGATCTACCAGGTCTACCCGCGCTCCTTCGCGGATTCGGACGGCGACGGCGTGGGCGACCTCGCGGGCATCCTGTCGCGGCTCGACCACCTGGTGGACCTCGGCGTGGACGCGCTGTGGCTGTCGCCGATCCAGCCGTCACCGATGGCGGACTTCGGCTACGACGTCGCCGAGTACTGCGACGTGGACCCGCTGTTCGGCATGCTCGCCGACCTCGACCGGCTGGTGGCGGCGTGCCACGCGCGCGGGCTGCGGCTGGTGCTCGACCTCGTGCCGAACCACAGCTCGGACCGGCACCCGTGGTTCGTCGAGAGCCGGAGCGGGCGCGGCTCGGCGCGGCGGGACTGGTATCTGTGGCGCGGCCCCGGCCTGGACGGGGGGCCGCCGAACAACTGGCTGAGCCACTTCGGCGGGCCGGCGTGGACGCTCGACCCGGGGTCGGGGCAGTACTACCTGCACTCGTTCCTGCCGGAGCAGCCGGACCTGAACTGGCGCAACCCGGCGGTGGTGGCGGCGATGCAGGACGTGCTGCGGTTCTGGCTCGACCGGGGCGTGGACGGGTTCCGGGTCGACGTGATCTGGCTGCTGGTCAAGGACGCACTGTTCCGCGACAACCCGCCCGAGCCGGACGCGCCCGCCGACGCCCGGCCGTTCGCCCGGCAGCGCGCCCTGCACACCGCCGACCAGCCGGAGACGCACGCGGCCATCGCCGGCCTGCGCCGCGTGCTCGACGCCTATCGCGAGCGGATGATGGTCGGGGAGATCTACCTGCCGGTGGCGCGGCTGGTCCGCTACTACGGCGGCAACGGGGGCGCCCCGACGCTCGACGAGTGCCACCTGCCGTTCAACTTCCAGCTCCTGCTCTGTCCGTGGGACGCCGGCTCTCTCGCCCGCATCATTCGCGACTACGAGGCGGCGCTGCCGGAGGGCGCCTGGCCGAACTGGGTGCTCGGCAACCACGACCGGCCGCGCGTCGCCAGCCGGCTCGGCGACGCGCAGGCGCGCGTGGCCGCGATGCTGCTGCTGACGCTGCGCGGCACGCCGACGCTGTACTACGGCGACGAGCTGGGGCTGCAGGACGTGGCGATCCCGCCGGACCGCGAGCGCGATCCGGCCGGGCTGCGCGAGCCGGGCCGCGGCCTCGGGCGCGACGCGGTGCGCACGCCGATGCCGTGGGATACCTCGGCCGGCGCGGGGTTCACGACGGGCGAGCCCTGGCTGCCGCTGAACCCGGACCACGCGACCCGCAACGTGGCGGTCCAGCACGGCGACTCGGACTCGATGCTGTCGCTGCACCGCCGCCTGCTTGCGCTGCGCCGCGCCACCCCGGCGCTGGTACGGGGCGCGATCGAGGACGTCGTCGCGGAGAACGGCATGCTCCGCTACGTGCGCGCCCACCAGGGCGTGCGCATTGCCGTGCTGCTGAACCTGGCGGGGTCGGAGCGGGCCGTTGCGGTTCCGGACGGGACCGTGCTGGCGTCCACGGGGTTGCGGCGCGACGGTATGGTGTCGGGCGTGGTGCGACTCGGTAGCAGCGAGGGCGTCGTCGTCAAAGTCGCGGGCTGAAGGAAGGCCGGGTCCTGCCCGGACCCGCCAGGGGCGAGCCGCCCCTGGACCGGCTCGACTAAGTAGAGCCAGTCCAGGGCGGCTCGCCCTGGCGGAGTTCGAGGCGGAGCCTCGACCTTGCCTTGGCTCACTCCGCCGCCGCCAGCTCCGCCGTCGCCGTGCCGTTCGCCTCGGCCACGCACTGCCCGACCGCGTCGCGCAGCGAGGTCGCGTAGTGGTCCGCGCCGAGGGTCTCGCGGCTCGCCGGGTCGCCCAGCATCGCCCCGTCCGCCGGCCACAGCCCGATGAGGATCCTCGCCCCCGGCAGCCGTGCCCGCAGGCGGCGCAGCAGGAAGCGCAGGTGCGTCGGGCTGCCGGACAGCTCCAGGTAGGACACGCACACCATGGCCACGCCGGCGGGGTCGAGGCTCGCGATGCCGGTGCGCGAGACCGCCTCGTGCGAGGCGATCGAGGCGCCGAGGCCGTGCTTGCGCAGCAGCTGCGCCAGCATCTCGGAGGCCGCCTCGTCGAGCGGGCCGCGCCCGGCCACGCACAGCACCGGCGCCGGGCCCTGCCAGGCCGGGGCAAGGTCGGCGGCGGCGGGCGCCACGGCCTCGGGCGCCGGGTCGCTGCCGGTGTCGCGCTCGGGCCGCTCGACGCCGGCCACGCCCGGCTCGGCCTTCGCCTTGCGAGACTCGGGGTTGGTGTCGTCGTGCGCGTCGAGCTCCTCGATCAGGCGGCGCAGGTCGTCGCGCAGCTGGGCGACCTGCTCGCCGGTGAGGACGCCGCGCGAGACGTCGCTGGCGGCGAGCTGCAGGCCCTTGAGCGCCACCTCGTCGTAGTACGAGGACAGGGCGCGGGTCTTCAGCAGGGTCTCGGCCTGCTCCTGCACCTCGTCGGCGTCCTGGGCGAGGAGGCGCTGGTAGAACGTCTCGACGGGGGTGAGCGCGGGGCGGTCGCCGAGCAGCACGTCGAAGAACTCCAGGCGCTTGACGTGGCGGCCCAGCACGACGAGGCACAGCGTCAGCGGCGTGGACAGGATCAGGCCGATCGGGCCCCACAGCCACGACCAGAAGATCGCCACCACCACCACCGCGATCGGCGACAGCCCGGTGCTGTGGCCGTAGAGGAGCGGCTCGACCACCTGGCCCATGACCGCCTCCGTGACCACGAACAGGGCAAGCGTCCAGCCGGCCATCGCCCAGCCGGGGTCGACCGCGGCGGCCAGCGCCACCGGCAGCACCGCGGCGATGAGCGAGCCGACATAGGGCACGAAGCGCAGCAGGGCGCCGAGCGTGCCCCACAGGATCGGGCTGGGCACGCCGATCAGCAGCAGGCCCATGCCGATGATCACGCCGAAGGCGGCGTTGATGCACAGCTGGGTGAGGAAGTATCGCGACAGGCGCGAGCCGGCGTCGTCGAGCGCCAGGGTGGTGCGGTGCAGGTCCTGCGAGCCGAACAGGCGGATCAGCCGGTCGCGCAGGTCCTCCTGCTGCATCAGGATGAAGATCGCGACGATGAACACCACGCCGAGCGTCTCCAGCGGCGCGAGCACCGGGGCGGCGAAGCGCTGCGCCAGCTCCATCGGCGTCTGCGGGGGAGGCTGCACCTCGACCACGGTCGGCGCCGCGGCCGTGCCTTTTCCCTGCGTGGGCGCCGGCGGGCCGGGCGGTGCCGCGGCACCGCCGGCCGAGGTGCCGGTGGCCGTGTGCGGCGGCGG
>CAXSER010000341.1:0-3540 GCA_964236315.1 uncultured Acetobacteraceae bacterium
TATATCTCTTGTATATAACAGAGAGTATTTAGCAGTATTCTTTTTGGAGCGCTACACTAAAACTAACTACGTCAAAGAATTTAGAAGTCATATAGACGAGTCTTTTAAAGCCTATTTTTCAGGATATAAGCATGTTGCAATTACTGCAATGATCCCTGTTATAGAAGGAATCATTAGAAAGATTGCCTTAGAAGAGGGACGAAATGTAGGTCAGGGAACAGCGGGTTTAGTTCGAGAGTTCAATGTTCTTGTTGATAATGAAGAAAATTCGCCGTATCGTAATGAAGAGCGAGTGGTGATGTTCACGATGCTTCGTGATTTTATGAGAGATCGGTTTTTACGTAACACCGACCGGTATGATGGGTTAAATCAGTTTAATAGGCATGGAATACTTCATGGAGTTTTTGATGATTATGGAGAAGATTTAAACTTCTATCGGTTAATAACTATTTTAGATCTTCTTTGCATGATGATTGGTATAAAATTTGGTGGAGTTTCTTTCTTTGCTCCAGAAAACACTCTGGAGTCTATCAAGCTAGCAGCTCATTATAAAACTTTGATCCCCAAAGATTTACCAGAAACTTGGCCTCTTCCAGTATCTGTTATGCGTCTATTCATGTAATAAAGCAAAGAAAAATTTTTTGGTGTAGGATAGATAATGTTTTAATTAAAGTTATTGTGCGGGTCCGGGGGCGCGGCCCCCGGCGGGTCCAGGGCAGCGCCCTGGCCTTCCTGCCTTTCCGGCGCGCTCGCATCCAGCGCGCCCTGGAGCATGTAGGCTGCCGCCATCTGGTCGACGACGGCGGCGCGGCGCTTTCGGGTCATGTCGGCTTCCCCGATCAGGAAGCGGTTCACGGCGCTCGACGAGAGGCGCTCGTCCCACAGCGCGGCGGGGAGGCCGGTGAGGGCGGAGAGGTCGCGGGTCCAGTCGCGGGCGGCCTGGGCGGCGGGGCCGAAGCTGCCGTCGAGCGAGAGGGGCAGGCCGACGACGAGGCCGCCGACGTCGAGGCCGCAAGCGAGGGCCGCGATCTCGCGGGCGTTGGCGGAGAGCTTCGCGCGCGCGATCTGGGCGTGGGGGCTGGCGAGCATCAGGGAGACGTCGGAGAGCGCGAGGCCGAGGGTGCGGGCGCCGGGGTCGATGCCGAGCAGGCGGCTGTCGCGGGGGAGGCGGGCGCGCAGATCCGTCAGGTTGAACAGGGGCATGGCGGGGGTTATGGTCCGGGGTTCGGCCCGATGCCAGGAGTTTGCCCGCCGCCATGACGCATACGCTGGACGACGCGACGATCCGTCGCATCGCGCGACTGTCGCGAATCCGGGTGTCGGATGCCGAGGTCGCGCGGCTGCGCACTGAGCTCGGGGGCATCCTCGGGTGGATCGAGCAGCTCGACGAGGTGGACGTCGCCGGCGTGGAGCCGCTGACCGGGGTGGTGCCGACGGCGCTGCGGCTGCGCGACGACGTGGTGACGGACGGGGGGTATGCGGAGCGGGTGCTCGGCAACGCCACGGGGGCGGAGGGCGGGTTCTTCACGGTGCCGAAGGTGGTGGAGTGAGCCTGACCGGGCTGACGCTGGCCGGCGCGCGGGACGGGCTGCGGGCCAAGGCGTTCTCGGCGCGCGAGCTGGTGGCGGCGCATGTCGAGGCGGTCGAGGCGCTCAACCCGCGTTTGAACGCGTTCATCACGGTGACGTCGGAGGCCGCGATGCGGCAGGCCGACGCGGCGGATGCGGCGCTGGCGGCGGGGGCGGCGGGGCCGCTGGCGGGGCTGCCGATCGCGATCAAGGATTTGTTCTGCACCGAGGGGGTGCGGACGACGGCGGGCAGCCTGATGCTGGAGGGGTTCGTGCCGCCGTACGAGAGCACGGTGACGGCGAACCTGCTGCGCGACGGGGCGGTGTTCCTGGGCAAGACGAACCTCGACGAGTTCGCGATGGGCTCGTCGAACATGACCTCGGCGTACGGGGCGGTGGAGAATCCTTGGCGGGGAGCGGGGAGCAACCAGGCGCTGGTGCCGGGCGGGTCCTCGGGGGGGTCGGCGGCGGCGGTGGCGGCGCGCATGGCGCTGGGGGCGACGGCGACGGACACGGGCGGGTCGATCCGGCAGCCGGCGTCGTTCTGCGGGATCGCGGGGATCAAGCCGACGTACGGACGGTGCTCGCGGTTCGGGATCGTGGCGTTCGCGTCGTCGCTGGACCAGGCGGGGCCGGTGGCGCGCACGGTCGAGGACTGCGCGATCCTGCTGGGGTCGATGGCGGGGTTCGACCCGCGCGACAGCACCAGCGTGGACAGGGCGGTGCCGGACTTCGCCGCCGCGTGCGCGCGGGGGGTGAAGGGGCTGCGCATCGGGGTGCCGCGGGAGTACCGGGCCGACGGGATGCCGGAGGCGATCGAGGCGTTGTGGCGGCAGGGGCTGGACTGGCTGCGCGAGGCGGGGGCCACGATCGTCGACGTTTCGTTGCCGCACACGAAGTACGGGCTGGCGACCTACTACATCGTGGCGCCGGCGGAGGCGTCGTCGAACCTGGCGCGCTACGACGGGGTGCGGTTCGGGCGGCGGGGCGAGGGGAGCGATCTCACCGCGCTGTACGAGGCGACGCGTGCGGAGGGGTTCGGCGAGGAGGTGAAGCGGCGCATCCTGATCGGGACCTACGTGCTGTCGGCGGGGTACTACGATGCGTACTACCTGCGGGCGCAGAAGGTGCGGGCGCTGATCCTGCGCGATTTCACCGAGGTGTTCGCCAGCGTGGACGCGTTGCTGACGCCGACGGCGCCGTCGGCGGCGTTCGCGCAGGGGGCGAACATGGACGATCCGGTCACGATGTACCTGAACGACGTGTTCACGGTGCCGGCCAGCATGGCGGGGGTGCCGGCGATGTCGGTGCCCGCGGGGCTGGATGGTGCCGGGCTGCCGCTGGGGCTGCAGGTGATCGGGCGGCCATTCGACGAGGAGACGGTGTTCGCGGTTGGCGCGGCCATCGAGCGTGCCGCCGGGGCCATGACCCTGCCGGTGCTGGGAGCAGCCGCGTGAGACCCATCGACCTGACGAACAAGACGAAGATCGAGCTGGACAACCTGCTCGACAACTACCGGCGCAAGGGGCTGACCAAGCACCCGGTGTTCCTGGAGGCGATGCAGCGGCGCGAGGCGCTGTACGGCAAGACGCTGGACTTCGACAAGACGCTGGAGGCGATCCGGCAGTCGGCGCGCGACGGGATGTGCGTGTCGTACGACGACGTGGCGGTGCGGACCGGGGGCACTGTCAGCAAGCTGCACAACCAGCTCAGTGCGCACCTGCTGCGGCTGGTCGAGTACTCCAAGGCCAAGGGATGGCCGATGATCACCGCCGTCGTGGTGAGCAAGAAGAACGTGGCGACGGGCGAGATGGACCCGGCCGCGCTGGAGGGGTTCATGAAGGCGGCGGTGGCGCACGAGTACCTCGACGAGGAGGTCGAGCCGGAGGCGCTGGCCGCGTTCGTGCGCGAGCAGCAGGAGAAGACGTTCGAGTGGGCGAAGAGCCAGCCGGAGTGAAGGCAAGGTCGAGGC
>CAXSER010000342.1:0-3531 GCA_964236315.1 uncultured Acetobacteraceae bacterium
GGCGCGGCGCGGGGCCGGTCGGACGCGTGGGCCTGGATCGCGGCGGCGCTGGCGCTGGTGTGGACGCTGCACGGCCGCCGCCTCCCGGCCGAGCCGGCGATCGCCGCGGTGGCCTCGGCCTGGCTGTCGCCGCTCTGCGGCCGTTGAGCCGACCGCCCCTGCCCCCACCCGGCACCGGCCGCGGCATCGAAGGCCAGGATCTTGTCCCGGGTTTCCAAAGGCGAGCCTTTGGCGGAGCTCGAGGCAGCGCCTCGACCTTGCCTGCGCTGGCGCCCGCGCCCCTGCCCGTCGTAGCCTGCCCCCGGCCGCGGCGTGTCGGCCGCAGCGGGGGCGGACATGGCGCAGACCATCCTGGTGGAGACGCACGGCCGGGTCGGGCTGATCCGATTGCATCGCCCCGAGGCGCTGAACGCCCTGTGCGACGCGCTGATGGACGAGTTGGGCGCGCAGCTCCTCGCCTTCGACGCCGACCCGGCGATCGGCGCGATCGTGCTCACCGGCTCGGAGCGGGCGTTCGCCGCCGGCGCCGACATCCGCGAGATGCAGGACCGCCGCTTCCCCGCCACCGCGCTCGACGACTTCATCGCGCGTCGCTGGGAGGGGGTGACGCGCGTCGCCAAGCCGGTGATCGCGGCGGTGTCCGGCTTCGCGCTCGGCGGCGGGTGCGAGCTGGCGATGATGTGCGACATCGTGGTGGCCAGCGAGACCGCGCGCTTCGGGCAGCCGGAGATCACCCTGGGCATCCTGCCCGGCGCCGGCGGGTCGCAGCGGCTGGCGCGCGCGGTGGGCAAGGCCAAGGCGATGGACATGGTGCTGACCGGGCGGATGATCGACGCCGCGGAGGCGGAGCGTTGCGGTCTGGTGTCGCGGGTGGTGGCGCCGGACGCCCTGGTCGCCGAGGCGCTGGGGATCGGCGCGCGCATCGCCTCGATGTCGCCGGTCGCCACGGTGCTGGCCAAGCGCGCGGTCAACGTGGCGTTCGAGACCACCCTGGCGGAGGGGGTGCGCCACGAGCGCGCGCTGTTCCTGTCGCTGTTCGGCACCGCGGACCAGCGCGAGGGGATGGCGGCGTTCCTCGAGAAGCGTCGGCCGGTGTTCTCGGGAAGGGAAGGCAAGGAAGGTTGAGGCTCTGCCTCAAGCTCCGCCAGGGGCGAGCCGCCCCTGGACCGGCCTGACCCGGATCCGGCTTTCGTCCCGGCCCGGCGTGCTTGACTCGCGGGGGGGCGGTGCCTAGAAACGCCGCTTCCTCGCCGGCCGGGAGCTTCTCCGCGGGCTGTCCCGACACCGTATTTCGAGAGACTGGTTCATGGCCAACACCGCCTCCGCCAAGAAGCGCAACCGTCAGACCGTCAAGCGCACCGAGCGCAACGCCGCGCGCAAGTCGCGCATGCGCACCTTCGTCAAGAAGGTCGAGACCGCGATTGCCGGCGGCGACAAGGGTGCCGCTGCCGCTGCGTTGCAGGCCGCGCAGCCGGAGATGCAGCGCGCCGCCGGCAAGGGCGTGATCCACCGCAACACCGTGGGCCGCAAGATCTCCCGCCTCTCGGCCCGCATCAAGGCGCTGACCACCGCCTGAGTGCGGTGCAGCTCCCGGGCCTGCCCGGGTCTCTTCCCTGATCACGACACGGTGCCTGTTGCGGATATGCTTCGCAACAGGCATTTGTTATTTGAGCGATCTGTTCTTCCGTAGATTCCGATTGCCTCCGGGCCATGCCTGACATAGTGATTACATCGCATCTCCATGGATCATGCTTCCGACACGGTCGCCCATGCGCGACCTGGGCCGGGTCCGCGCGTGGAGGTGTACGGGGCATGCGACCCCGGTTGGCGTTTCCCCGGCGGTGCGCCTGCGGATGACGGTCGCCGTCGTTCCGGACCGCCTGGGCCTGCTCGGGGATGATGGCCGCATGGACCAGGACGCCACCCAACAGGCTCCGCAGGGCGAGATCCCCGTCGGGCTGGCGGACATCGGCGACTGCTGGACCCGGGTGCGCTCGCGGCTACAGACCGAGGTGGGCGACGTCGAGTACCGCACCTGGCTGCGGCAGATGACGCTGGCCGGCGTGGACGGCGACGAGGTCACGGTCCACCTGCCGACCCGCTTCCTGCGCGACTGGGTGCGCTCCCACTACGCCGACAAGCTGTCCGCCCTGTGGCAGCAGGAGAACCGACGCATCCGCCGCGTCGACGTGCGCGTCGGCGCCGGTGCCGCGCCGGCCGCGGCCGTCCCCGGCGAGGAGTCGCCGCCCGCCCCTGCCCCGCCCGCGGCGCCGTCGGGCGTGTCGATCCCCCCCGTCGGCGGCATCGCCGCAGCCGCGCCCGCCGTCCCGGTGGTGGCGCCGGAGCGCGCGGAGGGCGTCTCGCTCGACCAGCGGTTCTCCTTCGCGAGCTTCGTGGTCGGCAAGCCCAACGAGTTCGCCCACGCCTGCGCGCGCCGTGTCGCCGAGCGCCCGGCCAGCCCGGGGTTCAACCCGTTGTTCCTCTACGGCGGCGTCGGCCTGGGCAAGACGCACCTGATGCACGCGATCGGCCTGGAGCTGGGGCGCGCCGACGTCGACCGCGGCGGGCGGCCGGTGCCCTCGGTCGCCTACATGTCGGCCGAGAAGTTCATGTACCGCTTCATCGCGGCGATCCGCTCGCAGTCGACGATGGAGTTCAAGGAGGAGCTGCGCTCGGTCGACGTGCTGATGATCGACGACCTGCAGTTCCTGATCGGCAAGGACAACACGCAGGAGGAGTTCTTCCACACCTTCAACGCGCTCGTCGACGCCGGCAAGCAGATCGTGGTCAGCGCCGACAAGAGCCCGTCCGACCTGTCCGGCCTGGAGGACCGCCTGCGCACCCGTCTCGGCTGCGGAATGGTCGCCGACATCCACGCGACCACGTTCGAGCTGCGCATCTCCATCCTGGAGAGCAAGGCGGAGACGTCGGGCGTGCCCGTGCCGCCCAAGGTGCTGGAGTATCTCGCGCACAAGATCACGTCGAACGTGCGCGAGCTGGAGGGCTCGCTCAACCGGCTGATCGCGCACGCCAACCTGTTCGGGCGGCCGGTGACGCTGGAGAGCACCCAGGAGGTGCTGCACGACATCCTCAAGGCGCACGACCGGCGCGTCACCATCGAGGAGATCCAGCGCCGCGTCGCCGAGCACTTCAACATCCGCCTCACCGACATGAGCTCAGCCCGCCGCGCGCGCGCGGTGGCCAGGCCGCGTCAGGTCGCGATGTATCTCGCCAAGCAGCTCACCAGCCGCTCGCTGCCCGAGATCGGCCGCAAGTTCGGCAACCGCGACCACACCACGGTCATGCACGCGGTCAGCCGGGTCGCGGAGCTGATGGAGCTGGACGCGGGGTTCGCGGAGGACGTGGAGCTGATGCGCAGGATGCTGGAGAGCTAGGAAGGAAGGCCAGGGCCCTGCCCCTGGACCCCGCCAGGGCGAGCCGCCCTGGACCGGCTTCTCTTGAGGGATGGGGATCAAAGGGCCCCTGGCCCTTTGCGGGTTCGGGCGTGGCTGGCCGAAGGTTCCGATGGCC
>CAXSER010000343.1:0-3514 GCA_964236315.1 uncultured Acetobacteraceae bacterium
CTGGCGCGGGGCTCGGTGGCGCTCGGCGACGACGCGGGCGGGGCGACGTCGGCCGGCGGTCTCGCAGCCGGCAACCTGCAGAGCGCGGGCGGCGCGCCGGCGGCTGCCGGGCAGGGCGCCGGCGGGCAGCACATCGACATCGGCATGCTCGACACTCACGTCGCCTGGCTGGCCAACCAGGGCATGAACTACTTGGCAACCGGGCAGGACCCGGAGCGGCTCGGCAACCAGCACCCCAACATCGTGCCCTACCAGGTGTTCGCGACCGCCGACGGCCACGTCGTGCTGTCGGTCGGCAACGACCCGACGTTCCGGCGGTTCTGCGAGAACTTCGGGCTGGCGGAGCTGACCGGCGACGAGCGCTTCGCGACCAACGCGGCGCGGGTCGAGAACCGCGACCTGGTGACGCGCACACTGGAGCCGGTGCTGTCGGCGCACCCGACGTCGTGGTGGGTGGAGCGTCTGGAGGCGCTCAAGATCGGCTGCGGGCCGATCAACACGCTGGCCCAGGTGTTCGCGGACCCGCAGGTCGTGGCGCGCGGCATGGTGGTGAGCATGGCGCACCCCTCGACGCCGGACGGGGTGCGGGTGATCGCCAACCCGGTGCGGCTGTCGGCGACGCCCGCGGACTACCGGCTGCCGCCGCCGCTGCTGGGCGAGCACACTGACGAGGTGCTGGGCGCGCGGCTCGGGCTGGACGCGGCGGCGCTCGCCGGCCTGCGCGAACGCGGGGTGGTATGACCGCGGCTGCGGGCGGCGTGGCGATCGCCGCACGTCCGGGCGAGGCGTCGGCGGCGGGCCCGCGGCAGGGCAGCGTGCGCTACCTGCTGGGGCCGGCGTTCCACGCCATGGCCCACGCGGAGTGGGGCGAGGCGGACGCGCCGCTCGTGGTGTGCGTGCACGGATTGACGCGCAACGGGCGCGACTTCGACCCGCTGGCGCGCGCGCTGTCCGACCGGTTCCGCGTGGTGTGCCCGGACCTGCCGGGGCGGGGGCGCTCGGACTGGCTCGGCGATGCATCGCTGTACGAGCCGGCGTCGTACGTGGCGGCGCTGTCGCACCTGCTGGCCGCGCTGGGCGCGCCGGTGGCGTGGGTGGGGACGTCGCTGGGCGGGATCTGCGGCATGCTGCTCGCGGCCGCGGCGGGCACGCCGGTGACGCGGCTGGTGCTGAACGACGTCGGGCCGCAGATTCCGCTGGCGGCGATGCAGCGCATCCGCGGCTATGTCGGGGAGACGCCGGACTTCGACGATTTGGCGGGGCTGGAGCGGCACCTGCGCCGGGTGCACGCGCCGTTCGGGACGCTGGACGACGCGCAGTGGGCGCATCTGGCGCGCCACTCCGCGCGCGCCCTGCCGGGCGGTCGTCTGGCGCTGCACTACGACCCGGCGATCGCGCAGCCGATCCTGGCGCGGCCGGCGGCGGCGGTCGACCTGCGCCCGGTATGGTCGGCGGTGCGGGTGCCGGTGCTGGCGATCCGCGGCGCGTCGAGCGACCTGCTCACCGCGGACGTCCTGGCGGGGATGGCGGCGGATGGCGCGGCCGTGCACGTGGTCGAGGGGGCGGGCCATGCCCCGGCGCTGATGGATTCATCCGAAATTGACGTGGTGAGGCGCTTCCTGCTGGCAGGGCTGGAGGAGGACGCGTCGTGAGCGTGGGTGTGACTGGCGCGGACGCCGGGTCGGGCGGGGCTGCGGCGGTGCCGGCCCTGGCGGCGCCGGCCGGCAGTGTGGCGCAGGCGAGCGAGGCGGCGCAGGCCAGCGGAGCGGCGCGAGGCGGCGGCACCGCGGTGGTCGACGCGATGCCCGGGCTCTACACGGTGGCCACCACGCACGCCACGCTGCTGGCCTGCGTGGAGGACAGCGACCTGCTGTCGCACGCGGCGGACCCGGCGGCGCCGTTGCTGCTGTACCGGCCGCCGGCGTTCCCGGCGGTGGCGTTCCTGCTGCCGCGCCGGGCGCTGCGGCTGGAGGGCGACCCGTGGATCGCCACCATGCTGTCGCTGCGGGTATGGGGCGACGACGAGGTGGGCTTCGCCCATCCCCTCACCGGCCTGCTGCTCAGCGCGGCGCCGCCGGACGCGGACGCCGGCCGCGTGCTGGCGGACCGCACGACGCAGGGCCCCTGGGAGACGTTCTCGCTGCGCCCGGTGGAGTTCCTGCGCGCCGAGCCGCTGCTGCCGCTGCTGGCGATGATCGACCGTGTGCTGCCGGCCTGCGTCAGCGGCCCGGCGATGCTGCAGCTGCTGGAGTCCTCGGACGAGATCAGCCCCGAGCTGCTGCAGGCGATGGGGCGGCTGCTGGCGGCGGACCACGCCGCCTGGCTGGGGGCCACGCTGCTGACCCGGCCGGCGGCGCTGAACGGGCTGAGCGCGCGGCTGCTTGGTGACCTGTGGGCATCGCAGGCGCTGCCGGAGCTGGCGGCCTGGATCGCGGCGCCGGACCGCGCAGGCAGCGTGCGGCGCTGCGGGCGCGACTGCGACGTGCTGGAGACGGCAGGGCGCGACGGACGTCCGGTCTCGTTCGCGCAGACGCTCAACATCGCGGCGCGCGCGGCGGTCAACCCGCGCCGCACCCTGTGCGTGCTGGCCTGCCTGCGCGACGAGGGCGTCTACCTGCTGGACTGGATCGCCCACCACCGCGCGCTCGGCGTCGAGCACTTCTTCCTATACAGCAACGACAACACCGATGGCTCGGACGACCTGCTGGCGGCGTTGGCCCGGGCGGGCGAGATCACCTGGGTGGTCAACGACGTGCCGCCCGGGGCGTCGCCGCAATACAAGGCGTATGGCCACGCGCTGCAGATGCTGCCGGAGATCCTGGACTACCGCTGGGTGGCGGTGATCGACCTCGACGAGGCGCTGGCCTTCGACACCACGCTGCACGCGAGCTTCGCCGACTACCTCGCCTGGCAGGAGCGCGAGGCGGTGGACGCGATCGCGCTGAACTGGGTGGTGTTCGGCTCCTCGGGGCTCGCGGCACGCGAGCCGCGGCCGGTGGTCGAGCGCTTCCTGCGCCGCCATGCCGTGGACCGCCACGTCAAGTCGCTGTGCCGGCCGCGCCGCTTCGTGCACGCCCAGGCGCACTTCCCGATCGCGCCGTTCGGCCAGGCCTGGAGTTTCCGCGGCTCGGAGGGCGCGCCGCACCCGCAGCAGTTCGAGCGCAACGCGGCGGCCTTCTCCCCCGACCCGCAGGACCGCCAGGCGTGGGTCGCGCACTATGCCATGAAGTCGGCCGAGGAGTTCGCCCTGCGCCGCTCGCGCAACGCCGGCGACCGCACGGTGACCCGCACGCTGCAGCTCGACCTGCTGGGCACGGCGGCGATCGAGGGGTTCCTCGACCAGCACCGCGCCGACTGGGAGGAGGCGGACGAGCGCGCCACGGTGTTCGCCGACGCGGCCGCCGGCGAGCTGGCGCGGCTGTCGGCGCTGCCCGACGTGGCGGCGGCGGCGGCGGCGGTGGAGCAGGCCTACGCCGCCGCGGCCGCGCGGCTGCGCCGGGAGATGCGCGAGGCC
>CAXSER010000344.1:0-3504 GCA_964236315.1 uncultured Acetobacteraceae bacterium
CAGCCGCCCCGCCAGCGCCGCCGGCAGCCCGACGCGCTCCAGCAGCCCGCCCACCGCGTCGCGCTGCTCGCGCGCCGGCCGCCCGGCCAGGCGCAGCGGCTCGCCCACGCTCTGCGCCACCGTCATGCGCGGGTTGAGCGACTCCCGCGGGTCCTGGAACACCACCTGCACCCGCCTGCGCTGCCGCATGCGCTGCGCACCGCCCAGCCGCCCGAGGTCGTGCCCGTCGAGCAGGATGCGCCCCTCGTAGGCCGCCATCTGCAGGATCGCCCGCCCCAGCGTGGACTTGCCCGACCCGCTCTCGCCCACCACGCCGAGGCACTCGCCCTCGCCGAGCCGGAACGTCGCCCCCGCCAGCGACGCCGCCGGCTGCGCGCCCCACGGCGCGCGCCGCCCGTAGCGCACGCTGACGTCCTCCACGTCGAGCAGCACACGCCGCGCCGTCGCCGGCGGCTCCGGCAGCGCCGCCTCCAGGTCCGCCGCCGGCACCTCCTGCGGATACAGGCAGCACGCCATCGTCCCCGCCACCGCCCGCGCCGCCGGATACCCCGCGTCGCAGTCCGGCCGGCGGTACGCGCAGCGCGGCGCGAAGCGGCACCCCGGCGGCCGCGCCTCCGGCTCCGGCAGCGTCCCCGGGATGGTGCGCAGCCGCGCCCGCCCCACCCGCGCCACCGACCCCAGCAGCGCCTGGCTGTACGGATGGCTCGGGTGCTCGAAGAACGCCCCCGCCCCGCCCCACTCCACGCTGCGCCCCGCGTACAGAACGTGCACCCGGCTCGCGTGCTCCTCGACCACCGACAGGTCGTGGGTGACGAACAGCACCCCCATGCCCCGCTCGCGCCGCAGCCGCGCCAGCAGCGCCATGATCTGGCGCGCCACCAGCGGGTCGAGCCCCGTCGTCGGCTCGTCCGCGATCAGCAGCCGCGGCGAGCACGCCAGGGCGCTGGCGATCATCACCCTCTGCCGCATCCCGCCGGAGAACTGGTGCGGGTGGTCCCCCAGCCGGTTCGCCGCGTCCGGGATGCCCACCTCGTCGAGCAGCTCGCGCGCCCGCGCCATCGCCGTGCGCCGGTCCGTGTCGGTGTGCGCGCGATACGCCTCCGCGATCTGCTTCCCCACGGTGTGCGACGGGTTGAGCGCCGCCAGCGGGTTCTGGAACACCATGCCGATGTCGCGCCCGCGCACCCTGCGCAGCTCCGCCTCGCCGAGCCGCAGCAGGTCGCGCTCCGCCCCGTCCTGCCCGCGCAGCAGCGCCCGCCCGCCGAGCACCGCGCCGGGCGGCAGCAGCCGCATCGCCGCCAGCGCCGCCATCGTCTTGCCCGAGCCGCTCTCGCCCACCAGCGCCAGCATCTCGCCCGCCGGCACGGCCAGGTCGAGCGCGTCGAGCACAGGCACCACGCGGCGCCCGCGCGGCAGGGCGACGCTCAGCGCCTCGAGGCGGAGGACGTCATCGGTCATCGGGCACTTCCTGGAAGAAAGAAAGGTTGAGGCTCTGCCTCAAACTCCGCCAAAGGCTCGCCTTTGGAATCCTGTACTTAAGGAAGGCAATCCAAAGGCCCAGCCTTTGGCGGGTCCGGGCAGAGCCCGGCCTTGCTTGCTTCCGGCCTTCACCGCGCCCCTCCCTGCCGCGCCAGCAATCCCTGGCCCGTGAGCGACGCCGCCAGCAGCGATGCGAAGATCGCCAGCCCCGGCGGCAGGATCAGCCACCACGGCGCCAGCGCCACCAGCGCCAGCCCCGACTGCAGCAGCCCGCCCCAGCTCGTGTACGGCGGCTGCACCCCCAGGCCCAGGAAGCTCAGCGCCGACAGCGCGAAGATGAGGTCGCCGACCAGCAGCGTGCCGTTGACGACGAGCAGCGGCGCCATCACCCGCAGCAGGTGCACGCGCGCCACGTACCAGCGCCCGCCGCCGAGCTGCTGCGCCGCCAGCACGAAGTCGCGGCCGCGCTGCGCCAGCGCCTCGTTGCGCACGAGGCGCGCGAGCCCGGGCCAGGAGATCAGCCCGAGCAGCAGCACCAGCGAGGCGTCGCTGAGCCGCACCAGGGAGGCGAAGAAGATCAGCACGACGAGGCCGGGCAGGGCGAGCACCGCGTCGAGCAGGCGCATCAGCACGGAGTCGAGCCAGGACGGCCCGAGCCCGGCGGCCAGGCCGTAGAGCGTGCCGACCACGAAGGCGAGCAGGGCCGCCGGCAGGCTGACCTCCAGCGTGGACGCCCCGCCGGCGAGCAGCCGCGCGAGGAAGTCGCGCCCCAGCTCGTCGGTGCCGAGCGGGAAGGCGCCACCGGGACGGGCGAGCACGTGCGTCGGGTCGAGCGCGTACGGGTCGACGCCGTACAGCCACGGCCCGAGGAAGCTCGCCGCGATCAGCAGCGCGCCGAGCCCGAGGCCGAACGCCAGCGCCGCGCGGTCCGACAGCGCGATGCCGAGGCGCCGAGCAAGACCGGGGAGGGGACGGGCAAGCGGGGCGGACAGGGCGTCGGGCACGGTGCCAGGGCGTAAGGCGTCGCTCATCGCGGGTCCTCTGCCCGGACCGGGCGCTCAGTCATAGGATGCCCTCGGGTCGAGCAGACCGTTGACCAGGTCGGCCAGCAGGTTGCCGAGCACGGTGAGCACGCCGATCAGCAGCACGATGGCGACGAGCACCGGGTAGTCCTGGGCGAGTGCCGATCGCCACAGCAGCCAGCCGAGCCCGGGGTAGGAGAACACCGTCTCGACGACGACGCCGCCTGCGAAGATGTAGGGGAACGACAGCCCGAGCACGGTGACGAGGGGGCGGAGCGCGTTGCGCAGCACGTGGCCGAACAGGATGCGCGGGAAGCTGAGCCCCTTGGCGGCGGCGGTGCGGACGTAGTCGCGGGCCAGCTCCTCGTGCACGGACTGCGCGAAGTAGCGCGACAGCCCGGCCATGGTGACCAGGCTGATGGTCAGCACGGGCAGCACGAGGTGGGACAGGTAGGCGCCGATCGGCGGGTTGGCGCTGCGGATGTCGGTGAGGCCGCCGGCGGGCAGCAGGTCCCACTGGATGGCGAACAGCAGCACGAGCACGGTGCCCACGAAGAACGACGGCACGGCGTACAGCGCCAGCTCCAGCGCCCCGATCGCGCGCCCGGGCCAGCGCAGGTAGTACACGCCGTGCGCCAGGCCGAGCCCGATCGCGGCGAGCGTGCTGATCACGGTGGCGATGGCGTACATCGCGATGGTGTTGCGCTCGTAGGACAGCAGCAGCTCGCCGACCGGGCGGTGCAGGATGAACGAGAAGCCGAGGTCGCCGTGCAGCAGGTGCGTCCACCAGATCAGGTACTGGCGCCACAGCGGCACGTCGAGGCCGAGCTGTGCGTTGAGTGCCGCCACCGCCTGCGGCGTCGACTTCATGCCCAGGATCGAATAGGCGGGCCCGCCCGGGGTGAGGTGGACGAGCACGAAGGTCAGGGTGACGAGGATCACCAGCGACAGCGCCGAGGCGCCGAGCCTAGCGGGCAGCTTGCGCATCGCAGGCCCTCTCGCC
>CAXSER010000345.1:0-3489 GCA_964236315.1 uncultured Acetobacteraceae bacterium
AGGCGATCTCGCCGGCCTGGACCTTCTCGGCCAGGTCCTCGGCGCCCACCACGTCGGCACCGGCGGCCTCGGCCTCGGCGGCCTTGGGGCCGCGGGCGAACACGCCGACGCGCAGGGTCTTGCCGGTGCCGTTGGGCAGGCTCAGCAGGCCGCGCACCATCTGGTCGGCGTGGCGCGGGTCGATGCCGAGGTTCATGGTCATCTCGACCGTCTCGTCGAACTTGGCGCTGGCGTTGGTCTTGACCATGCGCACCGCCTCCTCGATGGAGTACGGCTTCTGCCGGTCGAAGGTCGCGTAGGCGTTGTTCAGCCGCTTGTCGTGCGCCACCGGATCAGCCCTCCACCACGCTCAGGCCCATGGATCGCGCCGACCCGGCCAGCATCCGCACCGCGCCGTCGATGTCGTTGGCGTTCATGTGCACCATCTTGGTCGCCGCGATCTCGCGCAGCTGCGTCATCGTCACCCGGCCGACCGCGGCACCCTTGCCCGGCGTCGTCGTGCCCTTCTGGATGCCCGCCGCCTTCTTCAGGAAGTAGGTGTTGGGCGGCGTCTTCATGATGAAGGTGAAGGTGCGGTCCGCGAACGCGGTGATCACGACCGGGGTCGGCATGCCGACCTCCATTCCCTGCGTCAGCGCGTTGAACTCCTTGCAGAACGCCATGATGTTCAGGCCGCGCTGGCCCAGCGCGGGGCCGACCGGCGGCGAGGGGTTCGCCTTGCCCGCGGGAATCTGCAGCTTGATGTAGCCGACGATCTTCTTCGCCATGATCCTGGCCTCCACACGTGAAGCCGGACCGCGGTCCATGCGACCCGGCCCCGCCACGGCGAATGCGCCAGGGCGGAGGCACGGGTCTCCCGCGTTCCGATGAGCGGCGGCTTCTAGGGGATGGGCGGAGGCAAGTCAAGCAAGGCTGGGCTCTCCCTCCGCTGGCCATTCCAATGGCCCAAGAGGGCCATCGGAAGCTTCGGCCAGCGACGCCCGGACCCGCCAGGGCGAGCCGCCCTGGACTGGCCTCACCTAGGGAAGGCGATCCAAGGGCCCAGCCCTTGGCGGAGTTTGAGGCAGAGCCTCAACCTTGCTTCCTGCCCTTCAGGGCGCGGCGCGCTTCCAGGAACTGCCATGCGCACAGTGCGGGTGCCGCAAGGGCGAGGTCGCGGGCGCGGCGCACCAGGGAGAGGGCCAGCGCGGCGTCGGGCGGGATGCCGAACAGGCCGCCGACCAGCACGAGCGTCGCCTCCTGCACGCCGATGGCGTTTGGGACCAGGAAGGCGAAGCTGCGGGCGCCGTACAGCAGGCTGTCGATCACCAGGCCGCCGGCGAGGCCGGGGTGCAGGCCCATCAGGCGCAGCGTGGCCCAGGCCTGCACGCCGCTCAGGACCCACTCGGCGAAGTGCAGGGTTGCCGCGGCGAGGAGCGTGGCGGGGCGGGCGTGCATGGCGCGGATGGCGTCGGACAGGGCGGGCGGGTCCCCTGCCCTGCCCCCGAGCAGGTGCGTGGAGGCGCGGGTCAGGAGGCGGTCGGCGGCGCCGGCGCCGCGGGCCTGGACGGCGACGAAGGCGGCGACCAGGGCGGCCATCGCGAGGGTGGCGAGCAGGACGGGGGCCAGCAGGGGGCTGTGCGGCAGGCGCCACCACAGGAGGGCGAGGCCGAGCAGGGTGTAGCCGAGCTGGCCGGCCAATTCGGTGCTGACGTCGACGACGGTGGAGGCGGCGGCAAAGGGGCCGGAGACGCCGGCGACGGCGAGGGCACGGGCGCCGGCCGCGTAGCCGCCGAGCTGGCTGAAGGGGAGGACCTCGCCGGCGGAGTCGCGCACCAGGCGGGCCCAGAGGAAACGCGGCAGGCGGGCGTCGGGGCGGCCGCGGGCGAGCAGCCACCAGGCGGTGGCCATGGGGACGAGGAGGAGGGACTGCACGGCGAGGACAAGCGCGAAGCCGGGCCAGCCGAGGGCGGCGGCGGCGTGCAGGATCGGGGCGGGGCCGGCGCGGGCGACGAGGTGCCAGACGAGGGCGAGGCCGGCGAGGGTCAGGGCGGCGGGGAGGAGGAAGGCCAGGGCGCTGCCCCACTGCCTGGACGCGGGGACCCGCCGGGGGCGAGCGCCCCCGGACCCGCGTTTTATGGAAAGGTCCTGAGTCGGGGTTTCCAAAGGCGAGCCTTTGGCGGAGTCCAGAGGCGGAGCCTCTGGCCTTGCTGGCCTGCCTTGCAGCGGTCGCTACTTCGCGCTGACCGCGACGGGGAGGGTGTCGTGGGTGTTGAGCCAGATGCCGTGCGGCGAGCGGCCCACCGGGATGGTCTCGACGCTTCCGGAGACGGGGTCGATCACGGCGACGGCCTGGCGCCAGCGCAGGGTGGTCCAGAGCTTTCCGTCCGGGGCGAAGTCGATGTCGTCGGGGCCGCCGGGGACGTGCAGCGTGCGTGTCACGGTCAGGGTCTTCGGGTCGAGGACGGAGATCGTGCCGTCGACGCGGTTGGTGGCGTAGATCACCGAGCGGTCGGGGGGCACGAACAGGACGTGGGCGCCGCGGCCGGTGGGCACGAGGCGGAGCACGTGGCCGTTGGCGGGGTCGACGGCGGCGATCTCGCCCTGGCCCATCAGGCCGACGAGCAGCTCGTTGTCGTGCCACAGCACGCCGGCGGGGACGTGGCCGACCCTGCTGGTCCAGAGCACGGCGCCGGTGCGGGTGTCGATTGCGGTCAGGCTGTCGGTCTGCTGCAGGGAGACGAACACCCGCGAGGAGTCGGGCGAGTAGTTGATGTGGCTGGGCATGGCGCTGGCGGGGATGCGGTGCAGCAGGGCCAGGGTCTTCGCGTCGTAGATGTCGATCTGGTTGCGGGCGAGGCCGGTCACGGTCAGCACGCTGCCGTCGGGGCTGTACTCGACCTGGTAGGGGTCGCTCATTGTGACCTGGCGCTGGATGTCGCCGGTGCGCGGGTCGAGCAGGAACAGGGTGTTGCCGTTGGTGTCGCCGACGGCGAGCGAGCGGTGGTCGGGGGTCAGCGCCATGTGGTGGGGCTCGCGCAGCACGGGGATGCGGCGCAGCTCGCGGCGGGTGTCGACGTCGAGCACGCTGATGCTGGCGTCGTTGGAGTTGATGACGAAGGCGAGGTGGGCGGCGCGGGCCGGGGCGGCGAGGCCTGCCGCGGCCAGGAGGGCGGCGGCGAGGGCGGGGGCGGCGGCGAGGCGCTGGCGGATGGTCATGGGGCTGTCTCCGGACGTCGTGGCGGTCATAGCGCAGGGTACGGCTGCGTGCCTCATCAAACGTGCGGCTCCGACGTGCGGCTTGGAGGCGCCGCTCCGGAGCGGCGCTCCCGGGCGCGGGGGGCGTTCATGCTTCGTTGAGCGTCGGCGGGCGATGATGGGCGGGCAGGCCGTGCGGGGAGGCTCGACGCCATGGTGACGGGGACGAGGGCGACGAGGACGGGCGGCTGGGTGCTTGCGGCGCTGCTGGCGTGGGCGGCGACGGGCGGCGCGGCACTGGCGCAGGGTCCG
>CAXSER010000346.1:0-3488 GCA_964236315.1 uncultured Acetobacteraceae bacterium
GTAGGTGTAGATCTATGCGGCGCGCGGGATACTGACTGCCGCGCCCGTGTAGCCCTTCAAGCCGTCCTGCGGCCCGCTGCCGGCGTGGAGCATCGCGAGCTGGCGTCCCCTCTCGTCGTGGACATACACCTGGTTGCCGCGCTGGACCGCGCTTCCGATTGCCATCGTTGCTCTCCCTCTGCACGAACCAGACGGTGCTGCCTTGCTACGTCAGGAGCGGTCGTATCCGGGAATGGCCTGCCTGCTCGCCGGCTTGGCCTGCAGCTTGGCGCTCGACGCACCATCGAGACCGCGCCGTGCCTCCTCCGCCACGTCCGCTTTTGACGCATCGCCATGCCATTCCTGTGGAAGCAGGCGCAATGCGACCGGACGCGTGTCGCAAGCCGAACAATCGTTCTGAAACGGCTTCCGGCTTCCGGTTTTGAGGAGCAACGGTGATGGACGCCGACAACCAGACCGCCCCGGACGAACCCAGTGTGGGCATCGTCTGGGGCGTGCGCGACGCGGACAGGCCGTTGCTGCTCGTCACCGACCGCACCTCGCTTGCCGAGGCCGAGCGCTACGGCGACTTCCTCACCCATCCGCGCGGCCACCACGACGTGTGGGAGCGCTGGCGCCGGCTCGGCCCCGCGGGCCTAGCCCGCCGCGGCCTGCCCGCCGCGATCGCCTGGCACGAGTACGAGCACTTCCCCCGCGGCCGCGTGGTGTTCGACACCATCACGGACCGCTTCACCCTCTACGCCGATCGCAGGCTCCAGGCACCGGACACGCTACCCAGTGTGCTGTGCGCGTTCGGCCTCGACCCTGCGCGCTGCACCGTGCGCTCCGACCCGCACTACCGCACCGGCGCCAACGGCCTCTGACGGGGCAGGACAGGAGACGACGACGGTGAAGGCAGTCGCCTACTACCGCAGTCGCCCCAGCGAGCCGGAGGCGTCCGAGCAGGCCCTGCGCCTCCAGCACGAGGCGGTGCAGATGACGGTCGAGAAGTACCATCTCGACGTGATCGCCGAGTTTGTCGAGCGCGAAGGCGAGGCGGGCAGCGAGACCTGCCCCGCCTACGCGGCCGCCGTGCACGCTGCCCTCGCACAGACATGCGAGGACTGGATCGACGTGGCTCTGCTGAATGCCGCATGCGCCGCCATCGGCACGGGCGAGCCATTCGGCGAGCCTCACCTCGAGGGCGAGCACAAGCTCCTTCATTTCTCGCTCGAAGCGCGGTCCATTCCAGCTCTGCCCAGGATTGAGCTGCCCGCGGGCGCGCCCGGCCACTTGTGCCTCTACGCCGACTTCAGCCCTCGCCAGGTCCAGACCCTGGTCTACCTCTGCAACGCCGGACCGGAGCCGCTGGCCGAGGTCACGGTCGCGACCAGCGACAGCAGCGTGCCCGAGTTTCGTGGCTCTAAGCCAGGCGAACATGGGGCGGAGGTGGACGATACCCGCAAGAAGCAGTGGGACGCGGTAGCGCCAGCCACCTGCGTGCTGCTGGACACGCTCGGCCACCGGATCGTGGACGAGAGCAGCCGCCGCAGAGTGACCTACACCGACACGATGGGGCAGCGTTGGACAGCCAAGGCGCACGACCACAACCTGAACGCTTGGTATCTGTTGGAGGACCCGGAGCGGGTGTGGGTGGCCTTTGACCCTGCGCAGCCCGCCGACCAGGCCGGAGCCGAAGAGCGAGCCGAGGACATTTCCTGCCGTCCTAGTAGTAGTTTCCAAAGGCTCGGCCTTTGGCGGAGCTTGAGGCAGAGCCTCAACCTTGCTTCCTGTTCTAGAAGCCCGCGACGGCGTGGGGGACGTAGTGTTCCACCAAGCGGCGGGTCTCGTCCTCGGTCAGGGTGAACGAGAGGGCGGCGATCGCGTCGGCGAGGTGGTGGGGCTTGGAGGCGCCGACGATGGGCGCGGTCACGCCCGGGCGGGCGAGGAGCCAGGCGAGGGCGACCTGGGCGCAGGGGATGCCGCGCTCGGCGGCGACGGTGCCGACGGCGTCGATGACGCGGGTGTCGGCGGCTTCCGTGGCGTCGTAGAGCTTGCGCTGGAAGGCGTCGGTGTCGGCGCGGGCGGTGGCGGCGGCGTCCGGCGCGCGGGCGAGGCGGCCGCGGGCGAGCGGGCTCCAGGGGATGACGCCGATGCCCTGGTCGAGGCAGAGGCCCATCATCTCGCGCTCCTCCTCGCGGTACAGCAGGTTCAGGTGGTTCTGCATGGAGACGAAGCGGGTCCAGCCGTGGGCGGCGGACACGTTCAGGGCGTTGCAGAACTGCCAGGCGTGCATCGAGGAGGCGCCGATGTAGCGGGCCTTGCCGGATTTCACGACGTCGTGCAGGGCCTCCAGGGTCTCCTCGATGGGGGTGTGCGGGTCGAAGCGGTGGATCTGGTAGAGGTCGACGTAGTCCATCCTCAGGCGGCGCAGCGAGTTGTCGATCTCCTGCAGGATGGCCTTGCGGGAGAGGCCGCGGTCGTTGGCGCCCTCGCCCATGGCGCCGTGGACCTTGGTGGCGATGACCAGGTCGTCGCGGCGGGCGAAGTCGCGGATGGCGCGGCCGAGGATCTCCTCGCTGCTGCCGGCGGAGTAGACGTTGGCGGTGTCGAAGAAGGTGATGCCCTGCTCGAGCGCGTCCTTGATGAAGGGGCGGCTGGCCTCCTCGTTCAGGGTCCACTCGTGGGAGCCGCGGGAGGGCTCGCCGTAGGTCATGCAGCCGAGGCAGAGACGGGAGACCTTGAGGCCGCTGCGGCCGAGGGGGACCTGGTCCATGGGGTTGGTTCCTTGGTGCTGGGAGGAAGGAAGGCCAGAGGCTCCGCCTCTGGACTCCGCTCAAGGCGATTGCCTTGAGAATCCTTTACTTAGGTAGAGGGATCAAAGGGTCCTCGGACCCTTTGCGGGTTTGGGCAGAGCCCATGCTTGCTTTCTTCAGGGGTGCTTGTGCGTCGGGTCGATCCAGTGGACGGACTCCGGTTTCTCGATGGGCTCGATGTCGAGGTTGACGACGACGGCCTCGTTGTCGCTGCGGACGAGGACGCATTCGAGGGTCTCGTCGGTCGAGGCGTTGATCTCCTGGTGGGGGACGTAGGGGGGGATGAAGATGAAGTCTCCCGGGCCGGCCTCGGCGACGTATTCGAGGGACTCGCCCCAGCGCATGCGGGCGCGGCCGCGCAGGACGTAGATCACGCTCTCCAGGGCGCCGTGGTGGTGGGCGCCGGTCTTGGCGTCGGGGTGGATGCGCACGGTGCCGGCCCAGAGCTTCTGGGCGCCGACGCGGGCGAGGTTGATGGCGGCGGCGCGGTCCATACCGGGGCCGGACGGGGTGTTGGTGTCCAGGGTGTCGGCGGGGATCACCTTGACGCCGTGGTGCTTCCAGTCGGTGGGCTCGGTCATGGCGGTGCTCTCCCCTGCCCTGCCCTGGACGTGCGGGTGCGGCGGGGGTTGCGTGGCGCGGGGCGGCGTTGCGGCGGCGGGCGGGGGTGGGTATGGGTGCGCGATCACACCG
>CAXSER010000347.1:0-3467 GCA_964236315.1 uncultured Acetobacteraceae bacterium
GGGTCGGCGCCGTCGCGCAGCCGCTGCAGGCGCAGCCTCGGCTCCGGCGGCCGCCCGCCGATGCCGCGCGCGCGCATCACCAGCTCGCGCGAGTCGAAGCGCAGGCCGGCGAAGCGGAACACCCGCCCGCTCACCGGGCAGATGTCGTCCGGCCCGAACTCCAGGTAGCCGTCCGCCTCGGCCTCGGCGGGGGTGACGTAGAACACCCGCAGCTCGCGGCGGTGCAGGATGGTGATGGCGCCGTCGCCCAGGTGCGAGCGCGGCAGCCGGTACAGCAGGGCGTGCGCCGCCGACACCGCGCTGGTGGAGCCGCCGACCACGACGATGCGCGGCTCGGCGACGTCCTCCAGCACGTCGGCGATGCGCTCCAGCCCCTCCTGGGTGAGCGCGTCGCCGGACTGCACCAGCTTCGCGTCGTAGCGCGGCGACAGCGGCTCGCCCGCCACCGGCTCCAGCGTCAGGCGCCCCGAGGGCTGGTGGCCGCCGGTGGCCAGCACCACGCTGCGCGCCAGGATCTCGCGCACCGGGCCCGCCTCGCCGCGCACCCGCACCGACCAGGCGCCGTCGTCGCGCTGCTGCACCGACAGCGCCTCGTGCCCGGTGAGCACCTCGCCGCCGGCGTCGCGGATCAGGCCGGCGATCGCCTCGCCGATCAGGTCCATGAGCTCGCCCACCATGCGCAGCGGGATCGCCTGGCCGCGCATGCCCCTGATCTCGCACACCAGCGGGTGGCCGCGCAGCGCCACGAGTCGGGCGTGCGAGTCGCCGTCGATGCAGCTGATGAAGGTCTCGGCCGCGCTGTCCGAGTTGATCGCGTAGCGCCCGATGGTGCCGGCGCCGACCCGCGCGCCGCGCTCGACAATGACCACGCCCTGCCCGGCCAGCGCGTCGAACCGCCCGGCCTGCAGCGCAGAGATCAGCGGCGACAGGCCGCCAGGACCGCCACCCACGAACACCGTGTTCCGCATCATCGTCGTGCCCCGTCCAGTTTCGTCGCGATCGCGGCGTCCGCCGCCTTGCCGCGCCCCCGCCAGGGCGGCGCGCCATCAATCCCAGCATGCACCCGAGACTTTAACGCTTCACATAGGTCGTTGGGGCAGGATAACGCTCGCCACGCCGGATGCACCGGCGACGACGGCCTGCACCGGGGCCGACGCCGCCCGGTTCCACGACGGCCAGACCCCAGGGGAAGCGCTCCATGTCCGACCTGCCTGCCTCCGCGCCCGCACGGCACCGCAGCCCGAACTCGCTGTACGACGCGCTGGCCGCCGGCTACGACGCGTCGTACGCCGTCCCGGGCCACCGCAAGGCCTACGACGTGCTGGCCTGGGAGCGCGTGACCGGCTTCCTGCCCGCCTCGCCCGCCACTGTGATCGACGCCGGCTGCGGCACCGGCCGCTGGGTCGAGAAGTTCCTCGACCTCGGCCACCGCGTGGTCGGCATCGAGCAGGCGCCGGGCATGCGCGAGGTGATCGCCTCGCGCGAGCTCGGCGCCGGCTTCACCCTGGTGCCCGAGAGCATGGAGACCGCACGCATCGAACCCGCGAGCGCCGACCTGGTGGTGGCGATGGGCTCGACGCAGTTCACCTCCGACCCCGCACGCACGCTGCGCCGCTTCGCCGAATGGGTGCGCCCGGGCGGCCACGTCTGCGTCTATGTCGACTCCCGGCTGGCGCTGGTGCTGGAGCTGCTGCGCCTGGACCGGCGCGAGGAGGCGCTGCTGCGGCTGCGCACCGGGCGCGGGGTCTGGTCGATCGACGGCACGGAGGCCGATGTCCACCTCTACGACCACGCCGAGCTGCGCCGCGACTTCCTCGCCGCCGGCCTGGAAGAGGTGTCCGGCCACGGCCTGCTGGTCAGCGCCTCGACCATCGGCAGCGCCGGCTGCACGAAGGCGATGCAGGACGACGAGGCCGGCTTCCTGGCGCTGGAGCGCGTGCTGTCCGACGACGCCCTGATGATCGACGCCGGCAAGCACCTGTTCATGTCGGGGCGGCGGCCGGTGGAGCCTCCGGCCTAGCCCGCCGGCCGGGCGCGCTGCATGGACGCCGGGAGCCCTCCCGGCCACGCCTAGTCCCCTGCGCTGAGCGCCGCGACCCCGGCGAGCACGTCGGCGGCCACCCAGGCCGGCGGCGCCGGCGGCACCAGCTCGCGCAGCAGCTCGCACACCAGCGAGACATGCTCGCAGGTCAGCGCGTCCGACATGGGCAGCGCCACGATGCGCGAGGCGATGCGCTCGGTGACACGCAGGTCGCCCATCACGCAGGTGTCGCGGAAGTACGGCTGCTCCGCGAGGTGCGGCGAGAAGTACGTCGACACGCCCACGCCGTGGTGGCGCATCTCGTCGAGGAACCCGGCCCGCGTGCCCTGGTAGGAGGCCGGCAGCAGCATCGGCATGAACTGGTAGGCGTGGCGCTGCCCGGTCATCCTCTGGAACGTCCAGCCCGGCAGCGAGCGCAGGTAGCGCTCCGCCAGCGCCACGCGGTGCGCCACCACGTGCGGGAACTCCGCGAGCTTGGCCAGCGCCTGCAGCGCCGTGACCTCGCCGAGCTTCGAGTTCAGCCCCGGCAGCCGCGCCACCCTCGGCTCGGTGAAGCCGAAGTTGCCCATCGCCCGCATCGCGGCCAGCGCGTCCGGGTCGGCGTTGTAGATCACGCCGCCCTCGGCCACCGCGAAGGTCTTGGTGGCGTGCATCGAGAACACCACCGAATGGCGCGACCCCGTGCCGAAGCCGCGGCCCAGCGCGTCGAGCGAGCCGAGCGAGGCGGCGGCGTCGACCACGACCGGCACGCCGTGCTCGCGGCTGACGCGGTCGTAGCGCTCCATGTCGAGGCAGTTGCCGAAGGTGGCGTACGGCACGATGGCCGCGACCTGGCCGGCGTACTGCGCCAGCAGGGCGTCCTCGGACTCGTGCGAGGGCAGCCAGGTGTCCGGGTCGATGTCGCACAGCAGCGGGGTGAGGCCGCACCAGATCGCGGCGTGCGCGGTGGCGGCGAAGGTGAAGGAGGGCATGATCACGTAGCGCCGGCGCGCGGTCTCCGCCGACCCGGGCCGGTGCGGCACGTGGCCGGCGTCGCGGGCCGCGCTGTCGACGGCGTGGCGGATGGCGAGCATCAGGCCGATGGTGGCGTTGCACACGGTGAGGCAGCCGCCGACGCCGCCGAACACCGCTCCGGTGAGCTCGCGTTCGAAGCGGGTGTTGACCGGCCCGTAGTTGGAGAACACCCCGCTGTCCTCGATCAGGGCGAGCTCGGCGCCGAGCCGGCTGAGGCGGCCGGGGTTGGGCTGGATCAGCGGGATCTTCATGCGACACCGGGCAGCGCCCGCTCCTCCGTCTCCGTGGCCGCGCCAGGAAAGACGCAACGCGGTGCCGGATCAAGCGCGCTCCCGGCCGGCGTGCCCCGGCGCCGCCCGCCTCAGCCCTGCATGCGCCTCAGCCCTGCATGCGCCTCAGCCCTGCGCGCGAC
>CAXSER010000348.1:0-3446 GCA_964236315.1 uncultured Acetobacteraceae bacterium
GCCTTGCCTGCCGTACAGCAGAACGGCGCGCCCTCCCCTTCCGGGGCTGGCGCGCTGTTCCCTCGGCAGCGTGCTACGCGGCGGGCGCGTCGGGCACGTGGGCGGCGACCGTCGTGGTCACCGTGCCGCCGGCGGCCTGGACCGCGGTGACGGCGGCGGCCGAGGCGCCGGAGACCGTGATGGTCAGGGCCTGCGACAGGGCGCCGGTGGCGAGCAGGCGGACGCCGTTGACCTTGCCGGTGCGCACCAGGCCGGCGGTGCGCAGGGTGTCCTCGGTGATCGGCTGCGAGGCGTCGAGGCGGCCGGCCTCGATCGCCTTGGAGAGCGTGCCGAGGTTGATCGGCGCGTACTCCTTGCGGGTCGGGTTGGAGAAGCCGCGCTTGGGCAGGCGGCGGTAGATCGGGAGCTGGCCGCCCTCGAAGCCGTTGAGCGAGACGCCCTCGCGAGCCTTCTGGCCCTTCACGCCCTTGCCGGACGTCTTGCCCTTGCCGGAGCCGATGCCGCGGCCGAGGCGCTTGAAGGTCGAGCGCGCCTTGGGATTGTCGCGGAGTTCGTTGAGCTTCATGTCAGTCCTCCACCTTGATCAGATGGGCGACCTTGCGGATCATCCCACGCACGGAGGGGGTGTCCTCAAGCTCGCTGGTGCGGCGCAGCTTGTTCAGGCCGAGGCCGATCAGCGTCGCCTTCTGCCCGGGCTTGCGGCCGATCGGCGAGCCGGTCTGCATCAGGCGGACGCGCTTGCCCGTGGGGGTGCTGGTGTCAGACATCGGCGCCGGCCTCCGCGACACCGGACTCCAGGGCGCCCGCGTCGCGCTTGCCCAGGATGTCGGTGACCTTCTTGCCGCGGCGGTTGGCCACCGAGCGCGGGCTCGCGCAGTTGGCCAGGGCGTCGAAGGTCGCCTTGACCATGTTGTGCGGGTTGCGGCTGCCGAGCGACTTGGCGACCACGTCGTTGATCCCCAGCGTCTCGAACACCGCGCGCATCGGGCCGCCGGCGATGATGCCGGTGCCGGCCTCGGCCGAGCGCAGCACGACCTTGCCGGCGCCGTAGTGCCCGAAGGAGTCGTGGTGCAGCGTGCGACCCTCCTTCATCGGCACGCGGATCATGGTGCGCTTGGCGCGCTCCGTGGCCTTGCGGATGGCCTCGGGGACCTCGCGCGCCTTGCCGGCGCCGAAGCCGACGCGGCCCTTCTGGTCGCCGACGACGACCAGGGCGGCGAAGGCGAACCGGCGTCCGCCCTTCACCACCTTGGCCACGCGGTTGATGGTGACCAGCTTGTCGATGATGTCGTCGCCGCCGTCGCGGTCGCGACCGTGGCCGCCGCCGGAGCGGCCGTCTCTTGCCTCGCGTGCCATGCGACTTCCCCCTAGAACGCCAGGCCGCCCTCTCGGGCGGCCTCGGCCAGCGCCTTGACGCGGCCATGGTACAGATACGACCCGCGGTCGAACACGACCTGGGTCACGCCGGCGGCCGAGGCGCGCTCGGCGACCAGCTTGCCGACGGCGGCGGCGGCGTCCTTGTCGGCGCCGGTGCGCAGCGCCGCGCGCAGGCCCTTGTCCAGGCTGGACGCGGCGGCGAGCGTGCGCCCGGCGACGTCGTCGATGACCTGGGCGTAGATGTGCTTGCCGGAGCGGAACACCGACAGGCGGGGCCGCAGCCCGGCCTTCTTGCGCAGCTGGAAGCGGAGGCGGTCGCGCCGCCGCTCCCGGAGGTCCCGTTGAGCGCTCATCTTACTTCTTCTTGCCTTCCTTGCGGCGGATCACCTCGTTGTCGTAGCGCACGCCCTTGCCCTTGTACGGCTCGGGCGGCCGGAAGCCGCGGATCTCCGCGGCGACCTGGCCCACCAGGCGCTTGTCGACACCGGCGACGGCGATCGCCGTCGGGCGCGGGGTGGTGATCGTGATGCCGGCCGGCACCGGAAAGACGACGTCGTGCGAGAAGCCGAGGTTGATCACCAGGTTCGGGCCCTGCACCGCGGCGCGGAACCCGGTGCCGGTGATCTCCAGAGTCTTCGTGTAGCCCTTGCTCACGCCCTCGACCATGGAGGCGACGAGCGAGCGCGTGGTGCCCCACATCATCCGCGACTGCGCGGCGTTGCTCTTGGGCACCACCGTGACGCGGCCTTCCTCGACCGTCGTGGTGACGTGATGGGTCAGCGCCAGGGTCAGCTCGCCGAGCTTGCCCTTGGCGGTGAGGATGTCGCCGGCGATGGCCACCTGGACGCCGGCGGGGATCTCGACCGGATACTTGCCGATGCGTGACATCTATGCGGTCCTCAGAACACGCGGCACAGGACTTCGCCGCCGACATTGGCGGCGCGAGCCTCTGCATCGCTGAGCACGCCGCGCGGCGTCGACAGGATCGACACGCCCAGGCCGGCGTAGACCCGCGGCAGCTCCTTGATCTTGGAGTAGACGCGCCGGCCCGGCTTGGAGACGCGGTGGATCTCCTTGATGACCGGCTCGCCCTCGTTGTACTTCAGCTCGATGCGCAGCTGCGCGACACCGGTGCGCAGCTCCTCGGTGCTAAAGCCGCGGATGTAGCCCTCGCGGCGCAGCGCCTCGAGCACGTTGGCGCGCAGGCGCGACGCCGGCGCCACGCAGGACGAGTGCCGCGCGTGCTGCGCGTTGCGGATGCGGGTGAGCATGTCGCCCACTGGATCTGACATCGACATGTGCGGCTCCTACCAGCTCGCCTTGACCAGGCCGGGAATGGCCCCGGCGCTGCCGAGGTCGCGCAGGGCGATGCGCGACATCTTGAACTTGCGGTAGTTGGCGCGCGAGCGGCCGGTGACCTCGCAGCGCAGTCGGACGCGGATGCGCGCGCCGTTGCGCGGCAGCTCGGCCAGCTTGAGCGAGGCCTCGAACCGGTCCTCGACCGGCAGCGTGCGGTCCATCACGACGTCCTTGAGCGTCTGGCGCTTGGACAGGTCGCGCTTGGCCATCTTCTCGCGCTTGAGGTTGCGGTTGACGGCAGAAGTCTTCGCCATGGATCAGTCCTCCGGAACATGCGGGGGTGCGCCCCGCCGTTTTCCACATCGTGTGCGACGCCGGAACGACGTCGCGGGTGGCGCGGCCTCGCGGCCGCGCCGGATCTGGTGCCTACGCCGCCTGTGCCGGGGCGGCCACGATCGCGAACGGGATGTCGAAGGCGCGCAGCAGCGCCTTGGCCTCGGCGTCGGTCTTCGCCGTGGTGACGAAGACGATGTCCATGCCGCGGACCGTGTCCACCTTGTCGTAGTTGATCTCGGGGAACACGATCTGCTCCTTCATGCCCATGGCGAAGTTGCCGCGGCCGTCGAAGCCCTTCGCGTTGTCCAGGCCGCGGAAGTCGCGGACGCGGGGCATGGCGATGGTCACTAGGCGGTCGAGGAACTCGTACATGCGGGTGCGGCGCAGCGTCACCTTGGTGCCGATCGGCAGGCCCTCGCGGATCTTGAAGCCGG
>CAXSER010000349.1:0-3431 GCA_964236315.1 uncultured Acetobacteraceae bacterium
CCGCTTCCGCAGGCGGCGCCCCCCGGCGACGAGGACGCGGCGAACGCCGGCGCGGCTCCCGAGCAGCCGGCGCCCGAAAAGCCGGTCCCTGACCAGGCAAGTTCTGGCCAGCCAAACCCTAGCCAGCCACCCCCTGATCAGCCGGCCGCGGACATGTCCGCCGAGGCTGCCACGCCGGCCCCTGCCGAGAGCCCGGTCGCCGCCGCCGCACCGGAGACACAGCCGGCGGTCGCTTCCGAGGCCCGCCCGGTCGAGCCGGCGCAGAAGGCCGCCCCGCCGGGCCCGGCCAAGCCACTGGTCATCACCGCCGCGGATGCGGCGCTGGCCATCATCAACCCGCACCCGATCCGTCCCAACGACCGGCCGGACGGGTATCTCTACCACCTGACCTCGCCGGGCGAGGCGAGGGTCCTGATGCAGTCCGGCCTGCCCTGCAGCTTCGACGACCCGATCATCCTCACCGAGCGCGGCGGCATTCCCTACTGGATGTCGGTGCTCTCCGAGGATCTCGACGACATCCTGGACGGCCCCGCAGCGGTCACCGTGCTGCGCGTCCGGCGCCGGGCCGTGCAGAACGCCATCGAGTCGGACGCGGACAGCACCCGCGCGGCGCAGGCCCCCTGCTACCTCCTGACCGGCGTGTCCGACCTCCCTCCGGCGCCCCCCGCGCCGCCCCCGCCCTTGCTCAGGGCCAGGCCGCCGATCCCCGCCGGCGACGCCGGGGAGCCGGGCGCAGGCGTCGAGATGGGCGGCACGGTGAAGTGGTACAACCCGCGCAAGGGCTTCGGCTTCATCACCCCCGGCAGCGGCGGCAAGGACGTCTTCGTGCACGCATCGACGCTCGAGCGCGCCGGCCTGGCCCAGCTCACGGACGGCCAGACCGTCCGCATGCAGGTCATCCAGGGCGCGAAGGGACCCGAGGCCGCGAGCCTCTCCCTGGCGTAGCGCGGGCACGATCCCGCAGGGCAGGCCGGGGCTCCGCGCCCCGGACCTGCCGGATGCAGGGCTAGACCTTCATGATCTCCGAGGCATGCCGGATCCGGCCGCTCTCCGTCACGTCGTACCGTTCGTCCGCGCGCTGCACCGCCAGACCCATCGCCGCGAGCCGCTCCAGGCAGTTGCCGTCCTTCATCCCCGGCGGCCGGCCGGCCTCGTCGCACACGCACAGGCGATGCAGGGCCGAGCGGCAGCAGGTCTCCAGGTACGGCTCGTTCCACATCGGCAGGGCTCCCGAAAGCCGGTCCCCTTACACCCACTTCCCCCAGGGGTCGACCTCGGGCATGACCCCGCGCATGCCGAACCCCGTCGCCGACCTCGCCATGCCGCTGATGCGCAGGATCGACCCCGAGCGCGCCCACGCCCTCGCCGTCCTGGCGCTCCGTCTCGGCCTGGGCGGGACCGCGCCGCGCGCCACCGCCGACCCGGCGCTGGAGGTCAGGACGCTCGGCCAGGTGTTCCGCACGCCCATCGGCCTGGCCGCCGGCTTCGACAAGAACGCGGCCGCGGTGCTCCCGCTGATGCGCCTCGGCTTCGGCTTCGTGGAGGCGGGGACCGTCACCCCACGGCCGCAGTCCGGCAACCCCCGCCCGCGACTGTTCCGCCTGGAGCAGGACCGCGGCGTGATCAACCGCTTCGGCTTCAACAACGACGGCGTCGACGCCCTGATCGCCCGCGTGGCGCGCCACGGCCCCCGCCCCGCCCCGCTCGGCATCAACATCGGCATCAACAAGGAGGGCGCCGACCCGGAGCGCGACTACCCGCTGCTGGTCGCGAAGGTGGCGCCGCACGCGGACTACGTCGTCATCAACATCTCCTCGCCCAACACCCCGGGCCTGCGCAGCCTGCAGTCCGGCGAGCGCATCCGCGCCATCCTCGCCGCGATCGCCGCGTCCTGCCCCGTGCGCCCGAGGCTGCTGATCAAGCTCTCCCCCGACCTGTCGGACGCGGAGCTGGCAGACGCCGTGGCAGCCGCGCTGGACGGCGGCGTCGACGGGCTGATCATGTCCAACACCACGCTGTCCCGCCCGCCCGGCCTGCACGGGCCCGACGTCGCGCAGGCCGGCGGCCTGTCGGGCGAGCCGCTGCGCGCACGGGCCATGGAGATGCTGCGCGCCACGCGGCGGCTGGCAGGGGACAGGATCGTGCTGGTCGGCTGCGGCGGCATCGCCACCGGGCGCGACGTGCTCGACCGCATCCGGGCCGGCGCGAGCCTGGTGCAGGTCTACACCGCGTTCTCCTACGCCGGGCCTTCCCTGCTGCCGCGCCTCGCCGCGGAGCTGTCGGCCGCGCTCCGTGCCGACGGGTTCGCCAGTGTCGCCGAGGCCTGCGGGGTGGACGCCTGAAGGAAGCAAGGCCAGAGGCTCTGCCTCTGGACTCCGCTCAAGGCTCGCCTTGAGAGTCCCTTACTCAAGTCAAGGGATCGAAGGGTCCTCGGACCCTTTGCGGGTCCGGGCAGAGCCCGGCCCTGCCTGCTTTCCGGTCCCGGCGCGGCGGTCTAGAACCCGCGCCATGCCAGCCCCCTGCGCCGCCATCGTCCTGCCGCCGCGCGAGGGGTTCTCGCCGCACGCGGTCGGCGCCGTGGGCCTGCTGGTGCACAGGCTGGCGCTGGACGGCGACGTCGTGGTGGGCGCGCCGCAGCCCGCCCCGTTCCCCGACGTCGAGTTCCTCCCCGCACCCCTGCCGGCCTGGCCGCCGCTCGGGCGGCTCGCGCGCTACGCCGCCGGCGTCGCGTGCGTGCTGCGGCCTCGCCTGCCCCGCCTGGTCGAGGTGCACAACCGGCCCGCCGTGGCGCTGCGCCTGCGCCACACCCTGCCGGATTCGAGGCTGGGCCTGGTGCTGCACAACGACCCGCAGGAGATGCGCGGCGCCCGCACGCCACGGGCCCGGCTGCGGCTGCTGGCGCGGCTCGACGTGGTGTGCGTCTCCGAGCACCTGCTCCGCCGCTTCATGGAGGGCCTGCCGGACGGCACGCGCGGCCCGTCGATGCTGCCGAACTGCCTCGACCTGTCCGCCCTGCCGCCACCGTGGCCGGCCGAAGCGCGCGAGCCCGTGATGCTGTTCGCCGGCCGGCTCACCGGGAGCAAGGGCGCCGACGCCTTCGTCGAGGCCTGCGCGTCGGTGCTGCCGCGGCGCCCGGGCTGGCGCGCGGAGATGATCGGCGCCGACCGGTTCTCGCCGGACGCCGCGGACACGCCGTTCGTGGCCGCACTGCGGCCGCGCGCCGCCGCCGCCGGGGTGCGCCTGCTCGGCCACCTCCCGCACCCCGACGTGCTGGCGGCGATGGCGCGGGCCGCGATCGTGGTGGTGCCGTCGCGCTGGGAGGAACCGTTCGGGCTCGCGGCGCTGGAGGCGATGGCGAGCGGCGCCGCGCTGATCGCCTCGCCCCGCGGCGGCCTGCCGGAGCTGGTGGGCAGTGCGGCGCTGCTCGCCGG
>CAXSER010000350.1:0-3420 GCA_964236315.1 uncultured Acetobacteraceae bacterium
ACCTCGTGGGCGCTGCACACCAGCCCGTCCGCCCCCGCCTCGACCGCCAGCTTCGCCAGCCGCAGCACCTGCTGCCGCGGCCCTCCCGACACGCCGACCGCATACAGCGCCGCCGCATCCAGGCTCGTCAGCACCGTCACCGCCAGCACCGCCGGCCGCGCGCCCCCGCCTGCCTCCGCCGCCCCGCCCTCCGCCGCCCGCCGCGCCGCCTCGACCATCGCGGCGCCGCCGCAGGCGTGCACCGTGAGCATCGCCGGCCGCATCGGCAGCACCGCGCGCACCGCGCCCGCCACCGTGTTGGGGATGTCGTGGAACTTGAGGTCGAGGAACAGCGGCCGCCCGGCGCGCGCCACCGCACGCACCCCGTCCGCCCCGTGCGCGAGGAAGAACTCCAGCCCGATCTTGAGCATCCCGCAGTGCGGCGCCACCGCCCCGGCCCACCCCGCCGCCACCGCGACCTCGCCGGTGTCGAGCGCCACGATCAGCCGCGACGGCGCCGCCGGCTCAGCCATGCGTGAGCGTGAGCGAGTCCGAGGCCGGCGCGGGCGCCGGCGCGTGCACCACGATGTCGGCCGTGCGCGGCCGCAGCAGGTCGACCTGCTCCTGCAGACGCCGGACCTCCGCCTCCGCCCGCCGCGCCCGGCGCATCTGCGCCAGCGTGCCCACCCAGGCGATCAGCGCGCCGACGACGAAGAACACCGACGCGATCACCAGCACCGCGACCGACAGCGGCGCCTCCAGCGCCAGGTCCGTCGGCCAGAACCCGAAGGTCGCCGTCGCCGTGTTCGACAGCGCGAAGATCACCAGGACCAGCAGCACCGGCAGCATCAGGATCAGGCGCAGCATCGGACGATCTCCCTCGAACCCACACCGCCGCGATGCCACGAAAAGGCAGGCAAGGCCAGAGGCCCTGCCTCTGGACCCCGCTCAAGGCTCGCCCTGAGAATCCGACATTGAAGAACAGAACCCACCCAGGGGGAGACTCCCCAGAACGCCGGTCCAGGGGCGGCTCGCCCCCGGCGGGTCCGGGCAGGGCCCGGCCTTCCTACTCCGCCGCCTCGCCCACCCGCGCCCGCACCGTCGCCGGCTTCCCCCGGTTGACCCGCTCGCGCAGCTCCTTGCCCGCCTTGAAGAACGGCACGACCTTCTCGTCCACCGCGACCGCCTCGCCGGTCCTCGGGTTGCGCCCGGTGCGCGACTCGCGCTGCTTGACCGTGAACGCCCCGAAGCCGCGCAGCTCGACCCGGTCGCCGCGCGCCAGCGCCGCGGTGATCTCGCCGAACACGGTGGAGACGATCAGCTCGATGTCGTGTCGCGTGAGATGCGGGTTCGCCCCCGCCAGCTCCGCGATCAGGTCCGACTTTGTCATGCGCCCCCGGCCGAAATCCCCGCCACGCCGGGGGCCACTACGGCCGCGAAGGCTGCCAGAGCGCCTGCGCACCGTCAAGGCTAACCCCTTGCAACAGAACCGCTTTCGCCACTCCTGCCGCGAGCGCCGCCACCGCCGTCCCCGCCCCCGTCGACGAGAACTGCCGCTCCAGGAACCCCTTGCGCGGCACCACGTCCGCCACTGCGAGCCCCTCGCCCACCTGGTGATGCTCGGCAAGCCACGCCCGCGCCTCCGCCTCCCCCCCGATCTGGTCCACGAGCCCCAGCGGCAGCGCCTGGCGCCCGGTGTACGCCCGCCCGTCCGCCAGCTCGCGCACCCGCGCCGCATCCATGTGCCGCCCGTCCGCCACCATCGCCACGAACTGCTCGTACAGGTCCGTCACCAGCCCCTGCAGCACCACCCGCCCCTCCGGGCTGATCGGCTTGGTGAACGACGGCTGCCCCTTCAGCGGCCCCGACACCAGCGGATCGACGCTGACCCCGATCTTCTCCAGCAGCCCCGAGATGTCCCCCTGCTCCAGGATCACCCCGATCGACCCCGTCAGCGTGCTCTGCCGCGCGAAGATCCGCTCCGCCGGCACCGAGACCATGTAGCCCGCCGACGCCGCCGTCCCCCCCATCACCGCGACCACCGGCTTCGCCTTCGCCACCGCCGCGATCGCGTCGTGCAGCGCCTCCCCGCCCGCCACCGACCCCCCGGGGCTGTCCACCGCCACGATCAGCGCCTTGACGCTGTCGTCCTTCGCCAGCGCGCTCACCGCCTCCACGAGCTTGCGGTCGTCCGTGATCACCCCGTCCACCGCGAGGCGCGCCACATGCGCGCCCCCGATCCCGGCAACCCCCCTGCCCCGCACCGCCACCGCCGCCACCGCGCCGAGCACCGCGAGCACCGCCACCACGCGCCACAGCACCAGCCCGCGCTTCAGCCGCGCACGGTCCACCAGCAGGTCGGTCTCCAGCGACATCGCGCTCATCTCCCGGACAAGAAAAAGGCCGGGATCGCTCCCGGCCGCAGTCAAGAAAGCAAGGCCGGGCTCTCCCTCCGGCACCCATTCCAATGGCCCAAGCGGGCCATCGGAACCTTTGGGCACCTCCGCCCAGACCCGCCAAAGGGCGAGCCCTTTGGAAACCACCACTTAAGCCCGGCGGCACCCAACGAAGGAGGATGCCGCCGGCCCGAAGTGACGCCGGGTCCGGGGGCGCTCGCCCCCGGCGGGTCCCCGCCTTGAAGCAGGGGGCAGAGCCCTGGCCTTCCTCACCCCAGGCGGATCACTCCGTCGGCTGCTGGTTCCGCCTGCGGATCGCCGCCCCCAGGATGTCGCCCAGCGACGCGCCGGAGTCCGACGAGCCGTAGTCCTGCACGGCGACGCGGTCCTCCTCGACCTCCTTGCCCTTGACCGTGAGCGACAGCTTGCGGCTGGCGCGGTCGATGGCGGTGATCTTGGCGTCGATCTTCTCGCCGACGGCGAAGCGGTCCGGCCGCTGGTCGCTCTTGTCGCGCGCCAGCTCGGCCCGCCGGATGAACCCGGTGAGAACCTCGTCGACCACGACCTCGACGCCGTTGGCCTGCACCGCGGTCACGGTGCACGTCACGATGTCGCCCTTGTTGACCCGCGCCAGCGTGTCCGCCGCCGGATCCTCCTCGAGCTGCTTCACGCCGAGGCTGATGCGCTCCTTCTCCACGTCGATGTCGAGCACCTTGGCCTTGACGACCTGGCCCTTCTCGTACGACGCGATCGCCAGCTCGCCGGCCTCGTTCCACGACAGGTCGGACATGTGCACCATGCCGTCGATGTCCGCCGACAGCCCGATGAACAGCCCGAACTCGGTGATGTTGCGGATCTCGCCCTCGACGACGCCGCCCACGGGATGCTCGTCCGCGAACTGCTCCCACGGGTTGCGCTGCACCTGCTTGAGGCCCAGCGAGATGCGCCGCTTGCCGCTGTCCACGTCGAGCACCATCACGTCGACCTCCTGCGAGGTGGCGACGATCTTGCCCGGATGGACGTTCTTCTTGGTCCAGCTCATCTC
>CAXSER010000351.1:0-3388 GCA_964236315.1 uncultured Acetobacteraceae bacterium
CCCGCACCCGCCGACCCAGCACCGGCCGACCCAGGACCGGCCGACCCGACCGAAACCCTGCCGCTGCCCCCCGTCTCGCCGCGCCTCGGCGAGGGCCGCGACTACGAGCACTGCATGGACATGATGGCCGGCGACCCCTCCGGCGCGCTCGACTTCGCCGAGGCCTGGGAGGCCACCGGCGGCGGCGAGGGCGCGCAGCACTGCCACGCCATGGCGTCGATCGAGCTGGGCGACCCCGCCGTCGGCGCCGCCCTGCTCGACCGCCTGGCCCAGCACAGCGCCGCCCCCGCGCTCACCCGCGCCGCCGTGTTCGGACAGGCCGACCGCGCCTGGATGATGGCCGGCGACGCCCCGCGCGCCTACGCCTCGGCCACCCTGGCGACCACCCTCTCGCCCGACGACCCCGACCTGCTGATCGACCGCTCCGTCGCCGCCGCCACCCTCGACCGCTTCCCCGAGGTGGTCGAGGACCTCACCCGCGCGCTCGAGCTGGACCCGCGCCGCGCCGACGCCCTGGTCTACCGCGCCGCCGCCCAGCGCCACCTGGAGCACCTCGGCCTCGCCGCCGACGACATCGACCGCGCCTTCGCGCTCGACCCCGACAACCCCGAGGCCCTGCTGGAGCGCGGCATCATCCGCGAGCGCACCGGCAACCTGCGCGGCGCCCGCGAGGACTGGCAGCGCGCCGCTGAACTGGCCCCCGACAGCGGCACCGGCGACCTCGCGCAGCAGAACCTGGCACTGCTGGAGGCCGGACCGCCGCGCTAGCGGCTGCCGCCCGCGCGCCGGGGCACCAGGAAGAACAAAAAGCAGTTCTTTCTTGAAAGAAAGAACCAAGGAACTTTCCCCACAGGGATCGGCGCCGCGCGCGTGCCCGTGATCTTGTGTGCAAGGTCTTTTTGCTTCTTTTTCTGCAGAAAAAGAAGGCCTTGCCTTCCCTGCGCCAACGGCAGCCCTCGGCCGGCGTCCACCGGATGTTAAGCACTCCTGCCCCAGGATCGGCCGAACCTGGGGCGCTGGCATGTCACTCTCCACCGCGGCGAGGCACGAGGACGCCAGGCTGGAGGCCGTGCGCCAGTACGAGCCGTTCGGCTCGTTCGACCACGACGCGGACACCTCGACGCTGGAGCTGGCGCGCGACCTGTTCGAGGTCTCCGCGGCCTTCGTCTCCTTCGTCGACCGCGACGAGCAGGTGTTCCCGCTCCGGCTCGGCCTGGCGCTGTGCGGCACGGACCGCGAGGTCTCCTTCTGCACCCACGTGGTGGCGCAGGAGGAGATGCTCGTGGTGCTCGACGCGACGCTCGACCCGCGCTTCTGCGCCAACCCCCTGGTCACCGGCGAGCCCCGCGTCCGCTTCTACGCCGGAACCCCCCTGGTCAGCCCCACCGGCCACGTCGTCGGCACCCTGTGCCTGATCGACACCAGGCCGCGCTCCGCCTTCTCGGACGCGAAGCGCCGCCACCTGCGCCGCCTGGCCGCCATCATGCTCGACAAGCTGGAGCTGAGGCGGCTGCGCCTGGCCGGCGAGGTGAGCCAGATCCGCTTCGAGAACATCGCCGCCACCTCGCCGGACGGCATCATCTGCGCCGACTCCTCGGGCCGCATCACCTTCTGGAACGCCGCCTCGGTGCGCCTGTTCGGCCACCCCGCGTCCAGGGCGCTCGGCCAGAGCCTGGAGCTGATCGTGCCGCCGCGCATGCGCCGGGGCCACGGGGGCGGCCTGGGCCGGGTCGCCGCCGGCGGCAAGCCACGCCTCGTGGGCACCATCGTCGAGCTGACCGCGCTGCGCATCGACGCCAGCGAGTTCCCGGTCGAGCTGTCGCTGTCGATGTGGCACGAGAAGGACGGGGTGAACTTCGGCGCCATCCTGCGCGACATCACCGAGCGCCGCGCCGACGAGGCGCAGCTGGTCCGCCTCGCCCACCACGACCCGCTCACCGGCCTGCCCAACCGCGCGGCGCTGCGCCACCGCCTCGCCGGGATCGCCGAGGGCACCGCGCCGGCCGCCCTGCTGAGCGTGGACCTGGACCAGTTCAAGGCGGTCAACGACGACCTCGGCCACGCGGCCGGCGACGCGGTGCTCTGCCAGGTCGCCGCCCGCCTGCTCGGCTGCGTGCGCGCGAGCGACACGGTGGCCCGCCTGGGCGGCGACGAGTTCGCCCTGCTGCTGCACGACGTCGCCGACCCCGCGCGCGCCGGCGAGGTCGCGCAGTCCGTCATCCAGGCCCTGTCCCGGCCGATGTCGATCGGAAACGAGGGCGGAAACGGCGGCGAGGACAGAAGCGCAGGCGGAAACGGCGGCGAACGAGAGACCGTCTGCGTGGGCGCCAGCGTCGGCATCGCCATCCACGCCGGCGACGGCAGGAGCATCGACGAGCTGCTGAGCGACGCCGACCTCGCGCTCTACCAGGCCAAGAGCGACGGCCGCTCCTGCCACCGCGCGTACAGCCCCGGCCTGCGCCAGGCGATGAACCGCAAGCGCGCCTACGACAACGAGCTGCGCCGCGCCCACGACGGGCACGAGTTCGAGGTGTTCTACCAGCCCCAGCTGCGCCTCTCCGGCGGCGCGCTGGTCGGCGCCGAGGCCCTGCTGCGCTGGCGCCACCCGACCGACGGGCTGCTCCCGCCGGCCGCCTTCATGCCCGGGCTGGAGAACCGCCCTGTCTCCGTCGCGGTCGGCCACTGGGTGATGCGCACCGCCTGCGCCCAGGCCGCCGCCTGGCGCGACGCCGGGGCGCCGGGCTTCCGCATCGGCGTCAACCTGTTCGGCTCGCAGTTCCAGGCCGGCGACCTGGTGGAGCGCGTGCACGAGGCCCTGTCGCTGGCCGGCCTGCCCGCGAACGCGCTGGAGCTGGAGGTGACCGAGAACATCATCCTGCGCCACGACGAGACCATGCTCGGGCCGCTGCGCCGGCTGCGCGCCGAGGGGGTGCAGATCGCCTTCGACGACTACGGCACCGGCTACGCCTCGCTGAGCATGCTCAAGCGCGTCCCCATCACCCGCCTCAAGGTGGACAAGAGCTTCGTGCAGGGCATCTGCGAAACCCCGCACGACGCCGCCATCGTCAGCGCCATCCTCTACCTCGGCCAGCGACTGGGACTCTCGATCATCGCCGAGGGCGTCGAGACCGAGGAGCAGGCCGCCCGCCTGCGCAGGAAAGGCTGCGAGGAGGTGCAGGGCTACCTGTTCGGCCGCCCGATGCCGGCCGCCGAGTTCGCCGCCCGCTTCGGCCTGGACGGGGCCGCCGTGGCAAAGCAGGGCAGGAAGCAAGGTTGAGGCTCCGCCTCAAACTCCGCCAAGGGCTGGGCCCTTGGATCGCCTTCTCTTAAGGGAAGCCGGTCCAGGGGCGGCTCGCCCCCGCCTTGAAGCAGGGGCGGGTCCGGGCGT
>CAXSER010000352.1:0-3379 GCA_964236315.1 uncultured Acetobacteraceae bacterium
GCCGACGCCTGGATCGAGGACCAGGACTTCAAGGACCCCGACACCGGCCAGATGCTCAACCGCGAGCTGCTCAACGCCGAGCTGACCAAGATCGAGAAGCCCGCCGGCATCGCCAACCCCAAGGACTTCCGCAACGAGGTCGTCAAGTTCGCCCTGCGCAACCGCGCCCACAACGCCGGCCGCAACCCGTCGTGGACCAGCTACGAGAAGATCCGCGACGTGATCGAGAAGCGCATGTTCTCCCAGGTCGAGGACCTGCTGCCGGTGATCTCCTTCGGCTCCAAGAAGGACGGCGACACCGAGAAGAAGCACCACGACTTCGTCGAGCGCATGGTCTCGCGCGGCTACACCGAGCGCCAGGTCCGCCGCCTGGTCGAGTGGTACATGCGCGTCAAGCAGTCCGCCTGAGCACCCGCCACCTTGGACATCATCGACCGAAGATCCAACCCGCACGGCAAGAACCTGGAGAACCGCCAGCGCGTGCTCGCCCGCGCGCGCGGCGCCATCGCCCGCGCCGCGCGCGCCGCCATCGACCAGGGCACGCTGCGCGAGACGGCGGAGGGCACCACGGTGACCATCCCCGCCGACGTGCTGCACGAGCCGTCCTTCCACACCGTCTTCTCCGGCGGCGAGCGCCACATCGTGCTGTCCGGCAACAGGGAGTTCTCCACCGGCGACCGTCTCGCCAAGCCCAAGGGCGGCCAGGGCGGCGGCGGCGCGGGCGACGGCGCCGGCTCCGGCGAGTCGCAGGACGGCTTCCGCTTCGTGCTCACCCGCGACGAGTTCCTCGACCTGTTCTTCGAGGACCTCGAGCTGCCCGACCTGGTCAAGAGCCAGGTCGTCGCCACCGACACCACCTCGCCCTCTCGCGCCGGCATCTCCGTCGACGGCACGCCCTCGCAGGTCGACATGTCGCGCACCATGCGCCAGTCCATGGCGCGCCGAATCGGCCTGCGCCGCCCCAGGACCCCCGACATCCGCGCCCTGGAGGAGGAGGTCGCCGCCCTGGAGGCCAGCGGCGCCGACGCCGACCGCCTGCACATGCTGCGCGCCGAGCTGGAGGTGGCACTGCGCAAGCTCGCCCGCGTGCCCTGGGTCGACCCGATCGACATGCGCTACCGCCGCTTCACGCCGACGCCGAAGCCCACGGCGCGCGCGGTGATGTTCTGCCTGATGGACGTCTCCGGCTCCATGTCGGAGACCATGAAGGACCTCGCCAAGCGGTTCTTCCTGCTGCTCCACGTGTTCCTGGAGCGCCGCTACAAGCGCGTCGACCTCGTGTTCATCCGCCACACCGAGGTCGCCGAGGAGGTCGCCGAGGAGGTGTTCTTCACCGACCCGCGCACCGGCGGCACCGTCGTCTCCACCGCGCTCGCAGAGTTCACCCGCATCCAGCGCGACCGCTACCCCGCCGGCTCGTGGAACATCTACGCCGCCCAGGCCTCGGACGGCGACAACTCCGGCAGCGACACCGCGCGCTCCGTCGCCATGCTGGAGACCGACATCCTGCCGATCGTGCAGCACTTCGCCTACATCGAGGTGTCCATGTCCGCCGCCATGATCCGCGGCGAGACCGACCTGTGGCGCGGCTACGCCCCCCTGTCGCAGCGCGCGCCCAGGCTCGCGATGCGCCGCGTCGCCGAGCGGCGCGACATCTTCCCGGTGTTCCGCGACCTGTTCGGCCGCAAGGTCCCGGCATGAAGGAAGCAAGGCCAGAGGCCCTGCCTCTGGACTCCGCCAAAGGCTCGCCTTTGGAAACCTGGACTTAAGTGAAGCCGGTCCAGGGGCGGCTCGCCCCTGGCGGGTCCGGGCAGAGCCCGGCCTTCCTTCCTTCCTGACGGAGCCCGCCCCGATGGACCTCCTCTACACCGGCACCGACTGGGACTTCGGCACGCTGCGCCGCTCCTACGACGCGATCGAGCGCATCGCGACCGACGAGCTCGGCCTGGAGCTGTATCCCAACCGGATCGAGGTCATCACCTCCGAGCAGATGCTCGACGTCTACACAGCGCACGGCATGCCGCTGAGCTACCGCCACTGGTCCTACGGCAAGCGCTTCCTGCAGCACGAGCACAGCTACCGGAAGGGCTACACGAGCCTGGCCTACGAGGTCGTCATCAACTCCAGCCCGTGCATCTCCTACCTGATGGAGGAGAACACCGCGACGATGCAGGCGCTGGTGATCGCGCACGCCGCCTTCGGCCACAACCACTTCTTCCGCAACAACCACCTGTTCCGCCAGTGGACAGAGGCCGCCGGCATCCTCGACTACCTGAGCTTCGCGCGCAGCTACGTCGCGAGCTGCGAGGACCGCCACGGCGTGGCCGCCGTCGAGCGCATCCTGGACGCCGCGCACAGCCTGTCGCGCCACGGCGTGCACCGCCACGGCGGCTCGCGCCCGCTGAACCTGCGCGCCGAACAGAAGCGCGAGCGCGAGCGCCAGGAGTACGACGAGCGGGTGTTCGACGACCTCTGGCGCACCCTGCCCGACGCCAAGGCCGGCCCGAGCCCGGACCGCCTGGCCGAGCAGCGCCGCCGGCTCGGCCTGCCCGAGGAGAACCTGCTGTACTTCCTGGAGAAGACCTCGCCCAAGCTCGCGTCCTGGGAGCGCGAGATCATCCGCATCGTCCGGCTGATCGCGCAGTACTTCTACCCGCAGCCGCAGGTGAAGCTGATGAACGAGGGCTGCGCCACCTGGGTGCACCAGCGAATCATGACCCGCCTGCACGAGACCGGGCAGATCGACGACGCCGCCTTCCTGGAGACGCTGCACTCCACCAGCAACGTCATCTTCCAGCCCGGCTTCGACCAGGGCGGCCCCGGCTTCAACCCCTACGCGCTGGGCTACGCGATGATGACCGACATCGCCCGCGTCTGCGAGACGCCCACCGCCGAGGACCGCGCCTGGTTCCCCGACATCGCCGGCAACGGCCAGGCCCACGCCACCCTGCGCCACGCCTGGGCCAACTACCGCGACGAGAGCTTCGTCCTGCAGTTCCTCTCGCCCAAGGTGATGCGCGACTTCCGCATGTTCCGCCTGCTCGACGAATCCGCGGAGCCCACGCTGCTGGTCGACGCGATCCACGACGACGAGGGCTACCGCGCCATCCGCCGCAGCCTCGCGCGCACCTACGACCCCGGCCTCAACGACGCCGACGTCCAGGTGGTCGACGTCGACCTCGCCGGCGACCGCCGCCTCGTGCTGCAGCACCGCACCCGCCCGGGGCAGAAGCTCGCGGCCAAGGACGCCGAGGCGACCCTGCGCCAGCTCGCGGTGCTCTGGGGCTACGAGGTGCGCCTGCAGGAGGTCGACTCGGAGACCGAGGCGGTCCTCGCGACCCACGCGGCCAGCCCGCCGAAGTAGCAGGCAAGGCCGGGC
>CAXSER010000353.1:0-3379 GCA_964236315.1 uncultured Acetobacteraceae bacterium
CTGGCGACGATCGAGCGGCTGGCGGGGCTGCGCGCGGCGGGGGCGCTCACGGAGCAGGAGTTCGCGGCCAAGAAGACGGAGCTGCTCGGGCGGGTGTGACCCTTGCCGGGATGAACGGAGGCCGTGGCGCGGACGGCGTCGTCGGCCCGGGGCGATCCGCCGGCGGGGCGTTCGCGGCGCCGGGGTGCGGGCGGGCCGACGGGCGAGGGTGCGGTGGGGTCGGCCGGGCGTCGGCACGGTCGCCACCGCGGCCTCCCACCGCGTGGGCGTTCTCCTTCCTGGCCAACGGCCCGGCGCTCGTGCCGCTGCTGGCGATGGCATGGCTGGTGGCGGCGGGGGTGCCGGCCTGGTGCGCCCGTGGCAGAGGGTCGCGCGGCCGCGGGCATCGCGCTGCTGGCCTGCCCGGCGTGCGGCACGCCGTCCGCCCTGGCGTTCCGGCCGGTGCTGGCGTGGGCGTCGTGCCTCGACCCCGACGTGGTGCACGGCCTGCCGTACGAGGCACACGTGCTGGTGCCGGTCCAGGCCACCGCGCTGGAGCCGGCGGCGACGACGGTGGCGCTCGCGGCGCCGGTGTGGGACGGGCTGCCGGGCGGGGGCGCGGCAGGCCACGGGGGGCGACGCTGGTGCAGACGGTGCCGGGCGGGGCGACGTCGGCGGCGTCGCGGGGCGGGGGACGTGCGGGTCGGGGAGGGCAGGCGCGTCATGTGCCGGAGTGGCGCAGGCTGATGCACGGCAAACGGGTGTTTGCCGCCGATCCATCACCCGCATTCCGCCCTGGAGACATCCGCGATTCCAGCCAGGCGAAGAACCCTGCCGGCCCGCAAAGACGCGCGACAACTCCGTCCCTGGGGTTTTCCGTGCGTCCCCGGCAATCGCCGGTCCAGGGGCGGCTCGCCCCTGGCGGGTCCGGGCGCAGCCGCCGGAGGCTCCGACGATCCACCTGGATCGTCGGAATGGCAGCGGAGGGAGAGCCCGGGCCTGCCTGGCCGACAGCTCCCGTCCCTACGCCCCTGTCCCGAGCACGCTGAGCGCCACCGCCTCCGCCGCCCGGATGCCGTCGATGCCCGCCGAGAGGATGCCGCCCGCGTGGCCCGCGCCCTCGCCGGAGGGGTAGAGGCCGGCGACGTTGACGCTGCGGCCGTCGCGGCGGCGGAGCATGCGCACCGGCGAGGAGGTGCGGGTCTCCACGCCGGTCATCACCGCATCGGCCATGGCGAAGCCGGGGATCTGGCGCTCGAAGGCGGGCAGCGCCTCGCGGATGGCGGTCACGGCGTAGTCGGGCAGGCAGGTCGCGAGGTCCGTCGGGCGCACGCCCGGGCGGTACGAGGGAACGACGCTGCCGAGCGTGGTGGAGGGGCGGCCGGCGAGGAAGTCCTCGACGCGCTGGGCGGGGGCGGCGTAAGTCCCGCCGCCGGCCACGAAGGCGGCCTCCTCCCAGCGCCGCTGGAAGGCGATGCCGGCGAGCGCGTCGCCGGGGTAGTCGTCGGGGGTGACGGCGACGACGATGCCGGCGTTGGCGTTGCGCTCGTTGCGCGAGTACTGGCTCATCCCGTTGGTGACCAGGCGGCCCGGCTCGGAGGCGGCCGCGACCACGGTGCCGCCCGGGCACATGCAGAAGCTGTAGGCCGAGCGGCCGTTGCCGGCGTGGTGGACGAGCTTGTAGTCCGCCGCACCCAGCAGCGCGTGGCCGGCCTGGGCGCCGAAGCGGGCGCGGTCGATCACGGACTGCGGGTGCTCGATGCGCACGCCGAGCGAGAACGGCTTGGCCCGCATGGCGACGCCGTCGCGGTGCAGGGCCTCCGTGGTGTCGCGCGCGCTGTGGCCGATGGCGAGGACCACGTGGTCGGCCGCGATCCGCGTCCCGTCGGCCAGGACCAGCCCGTGCAGGCGCAGCGCCGGCCCGTCCCAGGCCTCCGGGTCGCCGCCCGGCTCGGATGGCGTGGGCGGCTCGGCCGCGTCGTCGGGCCGCAGGTCGAGCGAGGCGACGCGCGCGCCGAAGCGGTACTCGCCGCCGAGGGACTCGATGGTGGCGCGCATGCGCTCGACCATGCCGACAAGCCGGAAGGTGCCGATGTGCGGCTTGCTGACGGTGAGGATCTCCTCCGGCGCGCCGGCGCGCACGAACTCGTCGAGCACCTTGCGGCCGTAGTGGCGAGGATCGCTGACCTGGCTCCACAGCTTGCCGTCGGAGAAGGTGCCGGCGCCGCCCTCGCCGAACTGCACGTTGCTCTCCGGGTCCAGAGTGGAGCGCCGCCACAGCGCCCAGGTGTCCTGCGTGCGCTTCCTGACCGGCTGTCCCCGCTCCAGCACGATCGGGCGCAGGCCCATCTGCGCCAGCAGCAGCGCCGCGAACAGCCCGCACGGCCCGGCACCGATCACCACCGGGCGCGCGGCATCCGGCGCGCGTCCCTCCGCGCGGGCGACGAAGCGGTAGCGCGTGTCGGGCGGCCGCGCGAGGTTGGGCGCGGTGACGGCCGCCTCGTCGCGGACCGTGACGTCCAGCGTGTACACGAGCCGGATGTCGCCGCGTCGTCGGGCGTCGTAGCCGCGGCGGGCGACGCGGTGCTCGCCGACGTCGGCTGCGGGGATGCCGAGTCGCGCGGCGATCGCGGGGACCAGCGCGTCGGGGGCGTGGTCGAGGGGCAGGCGGAGCTCTGTGACACGCAGCATGGGGCGGAGATCGGCGTTCGCGGGGAAGGAAGCAAGGCCGGGCTCTGCCCGGACCCGCCAGGGGCGAGCCGCCCCTGGACCGGCCTCTTATAGAAGGCGATCCAAGGGCCGGGCCCTTGGCGGAGTTCGAGGCAGAGCCTCGACCTTGCTTCCTGTTCTGGTCCGGTCAGGTTTGCCTTGTGGTATAGGCTGTTCCACGACGTCGTTCACCCGGAGCCGCCGCATGGCCACACTCGCCCAGACCCGCCGCGCCCTGCCGTCGGGCGCCGCCGACCGCCTCGCCTCGCCCGAGATCCGCCGGCTGGCGCGCCAGCGGCTGACGGAGCTGGGCGGGCTGGTGCTGGGGCTGTGCGGGGTCGGGCTGCTGGTGGCGCTGGCGAGCTACAACCCGCGCGACCCCTCGCTCAACACCGCGACCTCGGTGCACGTGACCAACCTGGTGGGCCCGGCGGGCGCGGTGCTGTCGGACCTGCTGCTGCAGGGGTTCGGGCTGGCCGGCGCGCTGCCGGGGGTGGCGATGCTGGCCTGGGCGTGGCGGATCGCGATGCGGCGTGGCGTGGGGCGGGTGTCGGTGCGTCTGGGCGCCACGCTGCTGGCGCTGCCGGTGCTGGGGGCGGCGCTGGGCACGCTGCCGGTGGGCGCGGGGATGTCGGGCGCGGTGGACGGCGGGGTGGCGTGGCCGACCAGCGCGGGACTCGGGGGCGCCGCC
>CAXSER010000354.1:0-3377 GCA_964236315.1 uncultured Acetobacteraceae bacterium
AAGCCGGTCCAGGGGCGGCTCGCCCCTGGCGGGTCTGGGCAGAGCCCAGCCTTGCTTCCTAGACGCCCAGCACCTCCGCCGCCTCGCGCACGACCTCCGCGAGCGCGCCGTCGGCGAACGGCGACACGAGGCCTGCGCCCGCCACCAGCTCGCCGAAGGGGGCTGCGCCGCCGCGGCCGCAGAGGGCGACGTAGCGGGCGAGGGCGTCCTGCGGGTCGTGGCGCGCCTGGGCCCAGAGCTGCATCGCGCAGCACAGGGCGAGCGTGTAGTCGATGTAGTAGAAGGGGCTGCCGAAAATGTGCGGCTTGGCCTGCCAGCGGCCGCCCATCGCGGGGTAGGCGAGATCGCCGTAGTCGGTCCAGGGCAGGTAGCGGCGCTCCAGGCGCTGCCAGATGGCGTGGCGCTCGGCGGGGGTTGCGTCGGGGTTTGCGTAGACCTCGTGCTGGAAGTGGTCGACGCAGCAGCCGTAGGGCAGGAAGGCCAGGCTGCCGATGAGGTGCATGCGGCGGAAGCGGTCGGCGGCGGCCTCGCCGACCAGCAGGCCGATCTGGGGATAGGAGAGGAACTCCAGGCCCATCGAGTTGATCTCGGCGGCCTCCATGGTCGGCCAGAGCAGGTCGATGCCGGGCTGGGCGCGGCTCTCCCAGTTCTGGAAGGCGTGGCCCATCTCGTGGGTGAAGACGTTCACGTCGGCCTGGGTGCCGTTGAAGTTGGCGAAGATGAAGGGGACGCCCACGGTCGGGAACGAGGTGCAGAAGCCGCCGCCGGCCTTGCCCGCGCGGTTGTCGAGGTCGGTGAAGCCGCCGGCGACCATCATGCGGTAGAAGTCGCCGAGGCGGGGGTCGAGGCGGTCGAACATCGTCTGCGCCTGGGCGACGAGGAAGTCGTGGTCGCCGGCGGGGCCGGGGTTGCCGGCCGGGTCGATCAGCGCCTCGTCCCAGAAGCGCAGACGGTCCCAGCCCTGCTCGGCGCGGCGGCGCTCCAGCAGGCGCGAGACCAGGGGGACGACGTGCTCGACCACCTGGTCGCGGTAGCGGGCGACGTCGGCGGGGCCGTAGTCGACGCGGCGCATCCGGCGATAGGCCAGCGGGGTGTAGGTCTGCTCGCCGAGCTTGAGCGCCATGCCGTGGCGCAGGCGGACCAGACGGTCGTAGATCGAGTCCAGCTCCGGGCCGTTGTCGGCGAAGAAGGACCAGCGGGCCTGCTCGGCGCGGTGGCGGGTGTCGCGGTCGGCGTGCTCGGCGTACGGGCCCAGGCCGGACAGGTTGAGCGTTGCGCCGTCAAGCGGGATCTGCGCGCTCGCGAGAAGCTCGGTGTAGCGGGCGGAGAGGCGGGCCTCCTCCTCCAGGTCGGCGGCGATCTCGGGGCGAAAGGTGGTGACGTCGCATTCCCACAGACGCACGGCGTGGGCGCCGGCCAGGCCTTCCAGCGCGGCGCGGTCGCCGGCGAGGAGGCGCAGGCGGAGCGCGGTGTCCAGGCCGGTGGCCTCGGGCTGCAGGGAGTCGGCGAGCTCGCGGTCGGCGCGGCGGGAGGCGTCGGTCGTGTCCTGGGCGAAGCGGAGGTGGACGAGGGCGGTCCAGCTGTCGAAGCCGCGGCGGGCGGCGTCCCAGGCGGCCAGGGCCTGAGCCAGCTCGCCGGCGTCGAGCCGGGCGTGCACGGCGGCGTATTCGGCGGCCAGCGACTCGCGCGAGGGCACGTGGGCGTGGATGTCGGAGAAATGCATGCGACCTCGCGGGGGTGGGCGTTGGGTGGGGCAGGCCTGCGGGGTGCCGGGGACGGCGCCCGGGCCCGTCATCAGCGTCCCTGGGCCGGGGATCAAGGGGCGTTCGGCAGCGCCCGGTCACATGTCCTGCGGCACGGGACAGAAATGGCCGATGGGACGGGAAAATGTCCTGCGGCGCGGGACGGAATCGTCCGATGCCACGGGTGGATGTCCTGCGACGCGGGACAAATGCGTCACGCGCCTCGGGACATTTGATGGCTTTTTCGTGGCCGTGTCCTGCGCGACAGGACGCTTCTGGGGCGTCCGCGGCCCGAAGCGTGGGTCTCGCCGCGTCGCGGAGGGTGACGCGGTTGTCGGGCGGGCGGCGTGGCGGCGACGGGAGAGGGCGGCGGAGGCAGGGGCGGAGGGGGTGGCGGGCGGGCGGGACGGCCGGGCCCCGCCCGGATCCGCCCGGATCCGCCAGGCAGAGGCGGCCGGAGATACCGACCAGCCGCCTGGGTCGTCGGGAAGGCCGCCGGGGGGAGCCGCCCCCGGACCGGCTCTGCAAGGACAGGGTCAGGCGGCGGGCGGGTCAGAGGGGCTTGAGGCCGGCCTCGATCTCGCGGCGGCGGCCCTCGAGGAAGGGGGGGAGGGCGAGGCGCTCGCCCAGGCGGTCCATCGGCTCGTCGGTGTCGAAGCCGGGGCCGTCGGTGGCGATCTCGAACAGGATGCCGGCGGGCTCGCGGAAGTACAGGCTGCGGAAGTAGTGGCGGTCGACCGGGCCGCTGGAGGGCACGCGCAGCTCGTGCAGGCGCTCGTTCCAGGCGCGGTACTGGTCGAGGTCGGGGGTGCGGAAGGCGACGTGGTGCACGCCGCCGGCGCCCTGCTGCGCGCGCGGCAGGTGCGGCTCCACCGCGACGTGCAGCTCGGACGCCGGGCCGCCCTCGCCCATGGCGAACACGTGGACCTCGGCGCCGTCGTGCGCGTAGCGGCGCTCGGCGCGCATCGCCATCACGCCGGTCAGCACGGCGGCGGTGCCGTCCAGCGAGGCCACGCTCAGGGTGATCGGGCCGAGGCCGCGGATCTGGTGCCCGGCGGGGACCGGGCTGCGCACCCAGGGGTGGGCGTCGCCCGTGCCGCCGTCGTCGACCAGGGCGAGGCGCTGGCCCTCGGGGTCCTCGAAGTCGAGGGTGGGGCGGCCACAGCGCTCGGCGGGGGGCTGGTGGGGGACGCCGTGGGCTTCGAGGTGGCGCTGCCACCAGGCCAGGGTGTCGGCGCCGGACACGCGCAGGGCGGTGCGGCTGATCGAGCCGGTGCCGCGTCGCTCGGGGGCGGCGGGCCAGTCGAAGAAGGTCACGTCGCTGCCGGGGGAGGCGTGGCCGTCGGCGTAGAACAGGTGGTAGGCCGAGACGTCGTCCTGGTTCACCGTGCGCTTGACCAGGCGCATGCCGAGCACGCCCGTGTAGAAGGCGTGGTTGGCGGAGGCCTGCGCGGTGATCGCGGTGAGGTGGTGGAGTCCGGTCAGCTGCATGGCGCGCTCCTTGGACCCGGCGCAGGGCGGCCAGATCGGGCCGGACCCACGGCGCGGCGGGTCGGGAGGCGAGGTCTACCCGGAGGGGGTGGTGGAGCCAAGCGGGGTCGAACCGCTGACCTCCTGAATGCCATTCAGGCGCTC